>NZ_JAFLMX010000324.1:0-12027 GCF_017849675.1 Alteromonas sp. AO-Serp | reverse complement strand
CTACCTGTATATTGTTGTTCTGTCATAATCGTCTGTATGGGCAATTACTACCGCTTGGTCGCTTTCTACCTAGCGACCATTCATTAAAAAGCGCGCTATGGTAGCATGTAACTAGCCAGTTTATTGTTAAGGAGCACACGTGTCTGTGCAGCACCCTGTTTTATTTTTTCCCGGTACGCTCTGTGACGAGCGAATATTTCTGCCTCTTTGGCGCACACTCAGTATTGCGCAACGTCGCTATGTGCCACTTCAGTGGGCAGCTTCACAAGAAGAAATGTTAGCATTAAGCGAAGATCGTATTCTCGAAAACGAAAAAGTGCACCTTGTGGGTTATTCCATGGGCGGATTTATTGCCGCGCTGGTGGCGCAGCGCAACCCTGTAAATGTAGCTTCCATAACATTGATTGGCTATAACCCAGAAGGGCTTTCAAAAGAAGAAATAGCCAAGCGTAAGCAGCTGACCACCATGCTTAAGCAAGGAAACTTCAAGCCCGACAACGATGCTTATCTTTCGCGATTTATCCACCCTTCCCGCTTAGCGGATGAAAACGTGGCTGGTGTGGTAAAATCTATGGCGCAAGATTTGGGTAAAACCACCTTACTTAACCACACCATGGCTACCACACCACGAGAAAGTACCGTTAAAGCGCTAGCAAAGATCAATGCACCAGTAACGTTTATTACTGCCCAGCAAGACGCCATTGCACCAGCAGAAACAATTAAGCAGCTAAAAAATGTACTACCCAAAGCGACGTTCCACACCATTAGTGACGCCGGGCATATGGTAGTACTTGAGAAAACTGACGCCGTAGCGTCTATTATTGCGAAACAAATTGGCGTATAAAATTACAGCATTTTTGCCACGATAGCGTTGCATAAGCCGTGGGTAAGTGGATAATGCGCCACCATAAAATTGGGTAAGAAAGGCATTGCAAATGAGGCAATTCAAAAGTCAGGCGGAAGCAGAAGCCGCTGGAGTATACGTAAGCAAGGTAAAAAGCTTCGTGAAACGCGAAGGTAGACTTACTAAAGCACAAGAAAAAGCGCTAGAAGATCACTGGCCAACCAAGGGCATTGACTACGCTGAAGCACCGTTATCGCTGTCAGAAATTTTTGGCCGAAGTGCGCCTGTTGTTGTAGAAATTGGCTTTGGTATGGGCAAGTCATTGGTTGAAATGGCCGCAAACGCACCTGAGAAAGACTTTATCGGCATTGAAGTTCACCGTCCAGGCGTTGGCGCATGCTTAGCTGAAGCAAGCGAACAAGGCGTCGAGAACTTGCGTGTAATGGACCATGATGCAGTAGAAGTGCTTAAGAATATGATCCCAGACGGTTCGTTGTCTCGCCTACAGCTATTTTTCCCAGACCCTTGGCACAAGAAGCGTCACCACAAACGCCGTATTGTTCAGCCTGAATTTGTTGAGCTGGTTCGCACCAAATTAGCTATTGGCGGTTGTTTTCATATGGCGACGGATTGGGAGCAATATGCTGAGCACATGTTAGACGTTATGATCAATGCCCACGGTTACACCAATACTGCACCTGACGGCGACTATGTACCTCGTCCAAACTACCGCCCAATTACCAAGTTTGAAACCCGTGGCCAAAAACTAGGTCATGGCGTTTGGGATCTAATTTTCGAGCGTACTAAGTAATGATTTTATCTCCTCAAAGCCAACTGTTAGAACGTAATATCGCGCTTTTCGAAGAAGGTCAGTGGGCATTTATCAACCCTTCTGATGCGTATTTTCTGGACGGTCTTAAATCGCAAGAAGTCACGGTAATTCACCAATATTTCGATGTTTTTTCAGAGTGCGTAAGAGTCGTACCCTCGGTATCGTTTGATAGCCGAGATATTACGCGCACAGGTTTTGAGGTGACGCAAAAAGTCGGAAATCATACTCATATATTTACGCCTTTCGTTGCACTAGAGAAATCTCACACTGACGTGATGATTTTCTTACCCAAAGCAAAAACCCATTTTCAGATGCTATTGCGAATGGCAGCCAGCATGGTGGGCCAAAATGGTCGTATTCACGTGGTGGGTGAAAATAAGGGCGGTATAAAGAGTGCTGCTAAGTTGATGGACCAATACGGACCAACCCAAAAGGTTGATTCTGCTCGCCACTGCAGTCTTATCACCGTTTTAGTTGAAGAGCCACACCTTGCCTTTGAACCGGATGCATGGCTTGACATGAATACGTATCACGTTGAGGGCACGGCTTGGCAAGTGGCCTCTATGCCTGGCGTATTCAGCTACAAAGAACTGGATGCGGGAACTGAGCTTTTACTAGAAAAACTCTCAACATCACTGAGTGGTGAAATTCTGGATTTCGCATGCGGCGCTGGCGTGATTGCCAGTTATATAATGCTTAAGTATCCGCATTTGAAGCTTCATCTTACTGATGTTAGCGCACTTGCAGTTTACTGTAGTGCACTCACCCTAGCAGACAACGGATTATCAGCAACACTCTATGCTGCGGATGGATTGCACGGTTTTACTCAAAAAGTACAGCACATTGTCACCAACCCGCCATTTCATACTGGCATTAAAACTGACTACACCATCACTAAGCGCTTTATTTCTGACGCTAAAGCAAGCTTAAGTCGTGGCGGCACTATGCAGATGGTGGCAAACCGATTCTTACCCTACCCAGGTTTACTCGCTGAGCACTTCCAAACGGTCTATACCACAGCACAAACGTCGCAATTTTCTGTTTATCAAGCGGCTTTGTAATTAAAAAAACCATTAGCTTGTGCTAATTTAGCTTTTCTACCTGTTGCTCATGCCATTGCGTACTCCACGCAATGGCATACGGCGCTTTTTCCGTACACTATATTTAAGCATTACAAGTGCACTGCACGTTACGCTCTGGGGGATCACCTGTGAATATTGTATTTGCTATTTCAGAAGTTGAAGAATTGGTAAAAACCGGCGGCCTTGCAGACGTTGGAAAAGCACTCCCACTCGCGCTAGATACCTTGGGCGAAAGCATCACCATTGTTATGCCTTATTACCAAGTACTGGCTGAACAGTTGAACCTACCAACTGTAACCGAGCAACAAACCCTGTTTACTGAAGGTCAGGTGTACCATTTTGATATTCGCTACATGCAATGGCACGGTATTCCTATTTACTTTGTAGACTCGCCTGAATACTTTATGCGTGAAGGGCTGTACGCCAACGCATTTGAGGCCTATGAAGACAATGGTGAGCGCTTTAGCTTTTTCAGTGGCGCCGTACTTCAAACGCTAAAAGCTATTGATAAAAAGCCTGACATTATTCACTGTCACGACTGGCATGCGGCCATGCTGCCGTTTTTACTTACCCACGACAAATCTGGGTATTTTGACGGTACTAAAACCATATTCACTATTCATAACGCGGCTTTTCAAGGCGTGCATAAGCTTGAGAGCATTCCCTTTCTTCGCCATCATCCAAACATTCTGGCGCAAGTGCACGGCGGTTACATCAATATGCTGCAGAGCGGGATTGAGTTTGCCACGAAAGTGACAACCGTAAGCCCTAACTATGCGAGCGAGTTACTTACTGACCTAGGTAGTCATGGCCTGCACGAGCGGCTTGTAAATCGTCAAGCCGACTTAAGCGGTATTCTTAACGGATGTGACTACACGCAGTGGAACCCCGAGACAGATACATTCCTACCTGAGAATTACAGTGTAGAGAATCTTCATCCAAAGACCGCATGTAAACGAGCATTACAGGAGAAGTCGGGATTACCTGAGAATGGCAACGTACCGCTTATTGGAATGGTGTGCCGGCTGACTGAACAAAAAGGCTTTGGCTACATACTGCCCATTTTGGACGATTTAATTAAGCACAATGTTCAAATGGTAATTGTGGGCACGGGCGACCCTAAAGTGTGTATGGACCTTGGCGAATTCGCTCAACAACACCCTGACCAATTCGCGTTTATAAATGGGTTTAGTTCCGAACATGCCCATTTGGTAGAAGCCGGCGCTGATTTCTTCCTAATGCCTTCTCAGTTTGAGCCGTGCGGATTGAACCAGATGTACAGCTTAGCTTATGGAACCATCCCCATCGTACGTTCGGTAGGCGGACTCAAAGACACGGTTATCGATTACAGCAACGATAGCGAAGGTACGGGTTTTGTGTTTGATGATCCTACGCCATATGCACTGCTATCTTGCATTCGTCGAGCTCTGCTGGCGTTCTACGAAGATGCCGGAAAATTCAGGGCGATGCAGCAACGTGGAATGCGAACGCGATTCACATGGGAAGCAGCGGCGAAGAATTACCAGCAACTATACGTTTCAACCCTCAACTAAAGGGCTTTGCGTACATTAATTATTGTTTATGGGCGTCTTCCTTTTTGCGCATTTTTGCGCCACTATGAATATATGGAAGACGCGAATGGACAATACGCAAAACGGATATGACGGATAAAGTAGTCAAGCTTACGATTAAAAGCCTTTTCATTTGGGTGGTAATGTCAATTACTACGTTTTCGCTTGCAGTGTTATCCAGTCTTGCCGTCTACACGCAAATTAAAACCTACCGTCATGAACTTGAGTCTAACGCACTCATGTTGGCCAAGTTGGTCGCAAGCAGTTCAGCTATGTATCTTTATGACGAAACGCCAGAGCGCATTGAACTTGCCCTAAGTAACCTTGCTGCCGCCGACCATGTTTTAAATGCCCATGTTTACAAAGCGCAAAGCGGTAACCTAGAGCCCCAGATTTTCGCCTCTTATAACAAGGAAGGCCAGTTATTGTTAGGAGGCAAGGAAAATCAACTGGCGTCCATGTTTATGACACCTCAATTGGCCGACAATGGTCAATACCTTGAATTAAGTGCAAAAGTCTTCGACACTGAGACGAACATTCAGTTGGGCTGGATTTATTTACGAATTTCCTCAGAGAATTTTAACCAGCTTGTTGGAAAGTCGATTTGGCTTAATTTGGCAGTAGCCTTGGCGCTTTTGGCTATTAGCTTTTACTTTGCAGTGCGTATGCAACGTATTGTAACTGGCCCCGTTGAAGACATTGCTAACTTCTTGCAGCGTACTTCACGACAACGTGATTATTCAGCCCGTGCCAGCGGCTCCACTATTAGAGAACTCGATATCTTGGCTGACGCCGTGAATGTGATGCTGTTTCGCATGCAAGAGTACATGCAAAAGCAACGACAGGCGGAGGAGCAACATAGAAAGCTCAATGCCAGCTTAGAAGATATGGTAAGTCACCGAACCACCGCCCTTAAGGATGCAAACCAGGAACTTATTCAAACGTTAGAAAAGCTACATCAGTTTCAGCGTCAAATTGTACAGAATGAAAAGATGGCCTCGCTCGGTGATATGGTTGCGGGCGTTGCGCACGAGGTGAATACTCCGATAGGTTTAGGCGTTACTGCGTCGACAATGATGTTAGACAGGTTAGCGGTTATTCAAAAAGACTTTGAAAATAAAACGCTGAAAGCCAGTGCAATGAAACGCTTTTTGGATGAAAGTAACGAAAACCTCAACATTATTTACCGCAATTTGAACAGAGCTGCCGAACTTATTAGCAGTTTTAAGCAGGTTGCTGTAGATCAAACCTCAGAATCTAGTCGAAGTTTTTGCGTTGTACAGCTAGTTAATGAGATACTATTGTCATTGCAGCCTCGACTCAAAAAATTAAAACACAACATCAACGTAGATTGCGACCCTACCCTTAGCGTTGAAACGAAGGCTGGCCCAATAAATCAAATCTTGATTAATTTAATCATGAATTCGGTTATTCATGGGTTTGAAACCATGGATGAAGGCACAATTGATATTCGTGCCGAAATGGTGAGTAGCAATAAGCTCAAGCTTGTTTATACCGATAACGGAAAAGGCATTTCCCCAGAAATTCGCAAACGGATATTTGACCCCTTTGTCACCACGAAGCGTGGGCAAGGTGGTTCCGGATTGGGAATGCACTTGGTATACAACTTAGTAACGCAAGCCCTTAATGGTTCAATATCGATTACCAGTGAGGAAGGCAACGGCGTAGAATTTGTAATTATCTTCCCCGTTGTTAATGCGAAAACGTCAGAATAGTTGTATAAAGTATGAACTTTTCTTGATTTTTATTGGCTAACCCCAATACCTTAACAGTAAGAATATTCACAAGTTGCTTGCAATCAAGTACATGAATATTAAAATTTAACCAGTTAGTTGCTTAAATCGTATTTTAGAAAGAGTGTAGAACACCATGCAGACGCCAAATGTGTTAATTGTTGAAGATGAGGTGGTAACCCGTACCACGCTTAAGAGTTTGTTTGAAGCGGAAGGGTATAATGTGTTTGAGGCCGAGAACGGTGATCAAATGCATGATTTCTTCGAGAATCACGCTATCAATTTGGTTATCATGGACATTAACCTACCGGGTAAAAATGGCCTTATTTTGGCACGTGAAGTACGTGACCGTAAAAACGTTGGGCTTATCTTCCTAACGGGTCGTGATAACGACGTTGACCGTATTCTAGGTCTTGAAATTGGCGCAGACGATTATCTGACTAAGCCATTCAACCCTCGTGAATTGACTATTCGCGCGCGCAACTTACTGTCTCGTACTACAAACTCTTCAGAAGACGACGATTTACCAAGCCGTGTAAGCTTCAACGGTTGGACGCTTGACGGTGATAGCCGTTCATTGATTTCGCCTAGTGGGAAAGAATTCCGTCTACCACGCAGTGAATTCCGCGCTCTTCACCTTTTCCTAAGCAATCCAGGTAAGATCCTTACCCGTGAGCAGCTAATCATGGAAATGACGGGGCGTGAACTTCGTCCGAATGACCGTACGGTTGACGTAACGATTCGTCGTATTCGTAAGCACTTCGAATCAGATCCTTCAGATGAAGAATTGATTGTAACCATTCACGGTGAAGGTTACCGTTTCTGTGGTCAGGTTGACGGCTAAGACGTTGCCTGAACGAGTTTTGAATTAATGAAAAGCCGCTACTGTGTAGCGGCTTTTTTATATGTAAACACTTTATCCCAATGACGGCATAACTAAGCTATGCCGCGAATCGTCACTTGAGATATCGAGTGCTAAATGATCGACTTCACACTGAGGACTAGCTGTCAGCAGCGCTAAAGCAAACTGAGTAGCGGTATTGCTTCTCTTCCAACAAGAATGCTTTATGTGTACTTGGGCTCCATGAATCATCGCCGCCTACGCCCATGTGGGCATGATCTATGTACACAAACACACAATCTTGAGGTGTTAAATCACAGGTGTGTTTTGCCTCGTCTAGCTGTGCTTGCCCATATTCGCTCACGTTAAAGAAGAACTGTCCTTTTGCTTTCAGTCCACTAACTTCAAGTTGCGTACAGCCACAGCGCAAGCCGTTGTCCGTTGGGAATATGTAGCGCGTTTGCATCTCTTTTATAGGTAAGGTGTAGCGACCATAACGCGCTGCCGCTTTTCTGTCAGGATAGTTCTCAAATGGCCCTAGTCCTTGCCAGGTAATCGACGTTGGCTTATCGGCTACAGGCACTGCCGTTTGTATACCAATTCGCGGCATAGGTGGTAAACCGTCATCCAAGAGCACTTCAACGTCTACCGATAGCTTAGCCTGTGCATTTATGGTGTAAACCCACTTTGTTGCCGCTACCAGCTTTTCTGAATGGTGATAATCAAATAACGATGTTATACGCACGTCTTGCGCGCCCTGCTCTACGTTTACGCCCGTGCAAGTGCGTGTCCACTTGCCAATTCCAGCACGACGCCAGCGAGACTCCCACGCATTCGGGTCGGGATTATCAACTTCGCTTACCCCAATGTCGTTATCTAGTGGCGCTCTGAAGAAGTTATCTTCTAGCGGCGCGGCAAGTGTTTCCTCCGCGCCTTGAAGCCACGAGGTTAATAGCCCGCTCTCACTGTTAAAGCTAAATACGTTATTTTGCGCATGTACCAGCAACATCCCATCCTGAGCTTCAATTGATAGCTCACTTGTGCCGCTTGTTGTTTCGTTATCATTAAGAGAAAACGATACTATTCCACACTTGTTGACTAGCGCTAACTGGGCGGTGTCCATAACATGCCCTGCTTTAGCCCACGAGCAGTCATTCGCTAGTACCACATCAATATTTAAGTGGTAGTCAGCGCCTGCTTTAAACGTAATATCTGGGCTAAGACTGAGCGTTTGCGCTTGTTGTGGCGCTATGTCGATTTCGCATTCGCCCTTCGCCTCAGCAATCGGTTGTCCATTTTCTAGCACTTGCCAACGTAACAACTCGTTGTCTGTGCGTCTAAATAAGTAATCGCTGCTTACTGTAAGCTCAAACTTGTTGTCTTTCTCAACCAACGAAAAGCTTAAGTGCTGCTGACAATATTTAGCTTCTAATAAGTGCGGATGTGGCGTTCTGTCTGGAAATAACAGACCGTTTATACAGAATTGTCTGTCGTTTTCAGTATCGCCGAAGTCGCCGCCGTAAGCCCAGTAAGCTTCGCCGCTATCAGTGTGTTTTACTAATCCTTGATCAACCCAGTCCCAAATAAAGCCACCTTGAAGGCGAGGATAAGCCTTAAACGCTTTCCAGTATTCATCAAAGCTACCCAAGCTATTACCCATAGCATGCGCATATTCGCATAGAATAACGGGGCGGTTTTCCCCCGGCATCGACAACCATTTTTTAATGGCCCACTTAGGCACTGCATCGTCTTTAATGTCGGTATCAACCCGTGCGTACATTGGTGCAATAATGTCGGTAGCCGTTGTATCAGCGCCGCCGCCTTCGTACTGTACAGGGCGCGATGGGTCAAATGACTTTGCCCAGCCATACATTGCATCATGGGTAGGGCCGTGACCAGACTCATTCCCTAACGACCAAATAATGATGCTTGGGTGGTTTTTGTCTCGCTCGACCATTTGCGTAAAGCGCGCCATGTAAGCGCCGGCCCAGAGCGGGTCGCGAGAAAGCCTTCCCATCGGGAACATACCGTGGGTTTCGATGTTAGCTTCATCCACCACATAAAGCCCGTATTCATCACAAAGCTCATACCAGCGCGGATGATTAGGGTAATGGGCAGTACGTACGGCATTGAAATTGTTTTGCTTTAACAACTTAATGTCTTCAAGCATGTCATCTTCATTGATTGCATGCCCTTTTGTTTGATGGTGTTCGTGACGGTTAACCCCACGAATTAGCACCGCTTTACCATTTACCAATAACTGGCCGTTTTTCATTTCAATGTTTCTAAAGCCAACGTTGTAGGCCTCAACATCAATGACGTTGCCATTTTCATCAATGAGCGAGACAACGATGCGATACAGATTCGGTGTTTCAGCAGTCCAGTGATTAGGTTCATTCACATGAAGCGTTTGAAAAACCACGTCATCCCAACCGCCCTTTTCATCAATACGTTTATTGTTAGTGCCGGTAATGACTTGCTCGGTAACAGCGTTATCGCCATCAAAAAGCTGGATACCCACTTTGTAAGTAGAAGGCGCATTGATGGCGGTACGTACGGTTACTACTGCGTCGCGATAGCATGCGTCAAGGCTTGGCGTAACAAACACATCCTGAATGTGATGCTGAGGTTTGGTGACAAGATTTACGTCGCGGAAGATACCGCTAAGCCACCACATGTCCTGATCTTCTAAGTAGCTGCCGTCTGACCATCGGATCACCATTACCGCTAGTCGGTTTTCACCGTCGACCAAGTAGCCAGACAAATCGAATTCAGCCGGTAGTCGACTGTCTTGGGAATAGCCCACATACTCGCCGTTGCACCACAAGTGAAACGCGCTATTTACCCCTTCAAAAACAATATGATTGCGCTGTTTTAACTCATCCTTGGTAACGTTGAACGTTGTTCGGTAGCAACCCGTTGGATTCTCGCTGGGTACCACTGGAGGGTTCACCGCGAAAGGATATTTAACGTTACAGTAAATCGGTTTGTCGTGACCCTGCAGCTGCCAGTTAGAAGGTACGGTAATAGGCTGCCAATTAGCAGACTCGTCATCACTTAATGTTTTAGAAAGCAGGCTTTCAGGTACGTTTGCTGGAGCTTCAAATAAACGGAAATCCCACTGACCGTTTAAACTACGTTTTTGCGCATTGGTATTGTGCAATGCGTCCTTTAGCGTTTTATATCCGTGATGTGGACTGTGGGCATTGATGCGATTCCTCTGAAATGCAACCGGGTTTTGCCAATCGTTTTGAGCCACTACTTGCGCAACATTAAGCATGTCATATCCTTTACTTTTTCGTTAAGCGCAATATAGCTAACTTTCATTAAATCCTTTATGCTCTAATCTTTCATATATTTATCCAAAACTATCATTTCACATTTATGCAACTTAGCTTTAGAGACATTGTAGACATAGGCCCCAAGTGCTTTGAACGCTTTATTGATAGTAGTAATGCGCCTGAAATCAGCGACCTGGAGATTGAACTAGCAGGATGCTCTAACTTATCAGGTGACTATACGGTAGGTCGCGTTTCGCCTCCTAATCACACCTTGTTTTACAGCATTCATGGACAAGGAAAATTTCGTGTCCCGTCAGGCGAGATGCAATTGGATGAAGGACAGCTAATTATTCTACCCGCTGGACAAAGTTTCGAAGTCACAATAGTCAGTGAGCAATGGGATATAATTTGGGTAAACTTGGCAGACTCCGAACGCTGGACACTATTTAATAAGCTAGGTGCTGTGATAGTGGATAATGCCATGTTGGAAGGACTGCATCATGCAATGGAACTTTTGTATTTAGAGCGTGACGTCGAGAATCGAAATTCGGCGATGCAAGTTGTGTCTCGCTATCTGTACCGTATTATTGATGCGCCTTTGAGTGACGTACATACTCACGATGAGAAAGAACGACGCCAGGTAAGCAGACTACACAGCCTTTTTTCAGCGGTTGGAAAACAGCTTCAGTTTGATTGGGATATGGAAAGCTTAAGTGAGAAAGCGCATTATTCTGCCCCTCACCTTCACAGGCTGTGCTTACAAGTATTTGGGAGAAGCCCCAAACAGCACGTTATCCATTTGCGTATGACACGAGCCAAAAGCTTATTACTAAGCACGCAGTGGCCCGTATCTTATATCGCCAGTTATGTAGGCTACGCAAATGTATTTACGTTCTCGAAACGCTTCAAGAAGTCCACCGGGCTGTCTCCTTTAGCGTTTCGAGAAAGCGTAAACTAGCTGCCTGCTATCTTCATTTGGTCAATAAGCACCGAACCGGTCTGTACACTGCCGCGCACATCTTTTTCAGCGCCAATTGCCACAATGCCTTTAAACATATCTTTCAGATTGCCAGCAATAGTTACCTCGTGAACTGGGTATTGGACGATGCCATTTTCAACCCAGTATCCCGCTGCGCCGCGCGAGTAATCGCCCGTCACACCGTTAACACCCTGCCCCATCAGTTCGGTTACGAACAAACCTGTGCCCATTTCTTTAAGCAGGTCGGCGTCGCTGTGACCCGTATCACCTACTAGCCAGTTATGAATACCACCGGCGTGGCCATTCGAGCGGGTGTTTAGCTTACGCGACGAGTAAGTGGTATAAAGATATGTAGCCAATTTACCCCCATCGACAATGGTCATGTCTGAACATGCCACACCTTCGTTATCGAAGCTTGAGCTTGCCAAACCGCCTTTGATAAACGGACGCTCTTCAATGTTAAGCCACTCTGGGAAAACTTGTTTACCCAAGCTATCTAACAAGAAACTAGAACGACGGTAAAGGCTACCACCGCTAATAGCTCCGACATAATGACCAAACAAGCTAGATGCGATGTCACGGTGTAAAAGCACAGGCACGTTTGCGGTGTTGATTTTACGAGCCCCCAAACGGTCTACAGTAGCTTTAGCGGCATCAATACCCACTGCACTTGCTGATTGCAGCAAAGACGCTTTACGACTTACTGTGTAAGCGTAATCGCGCTGCATATCGTTATCTTGTGCGCCAATAACCATACAGCTTAGTGAATAACGACTGCTAGGATAACCGGCGTTAATTCCATGGGTGTTGCCGTAAACGCGCATACCTAGATTTGCGTTATAC
>NZ_JAFLMX010000228.1:0-1304 GCF_017849675.1 Alteromonas sp. AO-Serp | reverse complement strand
TGACTACCTAGACGCATGGTACCGCCAAGATCTGAGTTTTCTGTACGAGTTTCAGTTGTTCCTGCAGCATCTAACCACTCAGTGATAAGGCCGACTACAGGGTAAGGGGTTTCAGAGTCGAACTCTGTGCTGTTCGCGTTTTCCATACCCGCAACGTTTCGCGCGTATTCGATAAGCGCGACTTGCATACCTAAACAAATACCTAAGTAAGGCACTTTGTTTTCACGAGCATAGCGGGCAGCCGCAATTTTTCCTTCGATACCGCGCTCACCAAAGCCGCCGGGTACCAAAATAGCATCTAGCTGTTCTAGAATTTGAGTACCTTTGCTTTCCACGTCTTGTGAGTCGATGTGATGAATGTTTACGGTAAGACGGTTTTTAAGACCAGCGTGCTTAAGCGCTTCATTAACTGACTTATAGGCATCAGGCAATTCAACGTATTTGCCAATCATTCCGATATTTACTTCAGCCGTCGGGTTAGACTCAGCGTAAAGTACTTGTTCCCACTCAGATAAGTCGGCTTCATCGCACTCTAAACCAAAGCGGTCTACAACCAGCTGGTCCATACCTTGCGCTTTAAGTGCAGCAGGAATACGGTAAATGCTGTCTACGTCTTTTAGTGAAATAACGGCTTTATCTGCAACGTTGGTGAACAGCGCGATTTTAGAACGTTCGCTGGCAGGCAATGCACCTACTGAACGGCATACAAGAATGTCTGGCTGAATACCAATCGAGCGAAGCTCTTTTACCGAGTGCTGCGTAGGCTTAGTTTTTACTTCGCCTGACGCTGGCATATAAGGTACAAGCGTTAAGTGCATGAACATCGCACGCTCACGGCCTACTTCGGTACCAAGCTGGCGAATTGCTTCTAAGAAAGGTTGTGACTCAATGTCACCTACGGTACCACCCACTTCAACAATAGCCACATCGTGACCTTCAGCACCTTCAATTACACGGCGCTTAATTTCATTGGTAATATGAGGAATAACCTGGATAGTTGCACCTAAGTAATCACCGCGACGTTCGCGCTTTAACACTTCTTCATATACACGGCCGGTCGTAAAGTTATTGCGCTTAGTCATGCGGGTGCGAATAAAACGCTCGTAGTGACCAAGGTCAAGGTCGGTCTCGGCGCCGTCATCGGTAACAAATACTTCACCATGCTGGATAGGGCTCATAGTGCCCGGGTCGACATTGATGTAAGGGTCGAGTTTTAACATGGTTACGGTGAGACCGCGAGCTTCCAGAATTGCGGCCAACGATGCTGCAGCAATACCTTTACCTAGCGATGAAACTACACCACC
>NZ_JAFLMX010000123.1:0-9903 GCF_017849675.1 Alteromonas sp. AO-Serp | reverse complement strand
AACTAACTACGTAAAAAATGGGGCAAAAATGCTATTCGTTTGGCGCTGTTTCCAAACGCTCAGCAATGGGTTTTTCTGCGGAGCTGTGCATTAGCCCACTGCTGTGTAAGGCATTTTCTTCAGTCATGCTTACTTTGCTATCCTTCATATCGGCGTTATTAAGTGAAGCCGTTTGATCGCGCTCTTTACCAAACTGCTTGGCCACTTTTGGCGCATGCGAAAAATAGTCGGTTACTGAGGTAAGGGTTAAACCTTCTTTTTCAAGTGAGGGTAAATGAGTTTTCAAGAAATCGACGGTTTCTGGGTGGGGATGACCAATCACAACAACATGACCATTCTTTTTAGCAATACGTTTCATGTGGTTGAACTGCTTAAGTAAGAATGCAGGCTCAAGCTTATGGTCCAGAAACACCTGTCTGCTTGCGCTAGGCACACCTAACCGCTGCGCAATTTCTTCACCTTTTGTGAGTACCGTGGTTCGGCTATCCACAAAAAACAAGCCTTGGCGTTTCACTTCTTGTAGGAGCGCTTCCATTCCTTTTTGCTGACCCGTGAACGCACTTCCCATATGATTATTCACACCAACCGCGTTCGGCACGCTCTTCATTGCCTTTCTCAAATTGTAAGTAATGGCACCTGCGAACATGTCAGTGGTTAACCCAAGGGGCCCCATGTCCTTTCCACTTTGCGCCTGCATAGGCATATGCAGCATAACAGCCCTGCCTTCTTGCTCAGCGCGGAGCGCAATTTCAGAAGCCAGCGGCGTTTGCGGAAGTATAGAAAAGGTAATTTCTTTAGGGAGAGAAAAAGCAGCGACATCGGACGGCCTGTATCCCAGGTCATCTAATATTATAATTATGTCTGACTTTGCTTTTACTTGAAGGCTAGTTAGCCCGCATAAAACAAAGATTATACAAGGCATTAGCAGACGCAAAAGCATCTAAGTCACATCCGTTTTTCATCATTATTATTAAGCGCACACTACACAATGCTGTGTTTTTTCTAGAATACCAACAACTGATTCAGTTTCAACTTAGTTTCTGAAAATCTAAAATTAACCTGCCTAGTCTAGCCAAGAGCTTGGATTTAGCGCCTTGCCTTTATGACGAATTTCAAAGTAAAGGTTAGGATATTCCTGACCACCACTTCGGCCCACAAGGGCAATACGTTCACCTTGCCTGACATCATCGCCAGCTTGCTTGAGTAACGCTTGGTTGTGACCGTAAACACTCATATACCCTTCGCCATGATCGACAATAGCGACCAGACCAAATCCGCGCAACCAATCGGCATACAACACTTTTCCAGGCGCAATGCTGTTTACAGGGTCGCCCTCAGCACCATCTATCACAATACCTTTCCAAGACACTTGCCCTTGGCGGCGACTACCGAATAAGTTTCGTATTCTGCCTTTTACAGGCGCTGCCAGCTTACCTTTTAATTTGGCAAGTCCATCCATACTCACTTCGGCTTCACGGGCAGCCCGTTCTGCGGCAATCCGCGCCGCTTCAATAGCGTCTTTCAGCGCTTTTTCATCAGCTTGTAGCGACGCAATACGCTGGTTTTCAGAGGCTATGGTTTGGTTTATTTTCTTAAGCGTTGCTTTTCTATCGTCCTGACGGGTTATAAGTACTGCTCGCTGACCTTCTTGCTCATCTTTCAATGCGGCAAGTGACAAGGCTTTTTCGCTAAGCTCTGCGTTAACTTCTTCAAGCCTAGCAACATTTCCCCTAAAGCTCTCAATCTCTTTTTGGCGCGCTTTAGCCACGTATTGATAATAGGTAATGACACGCTCGAACGTTCGCGCGTCATCTTGGTAAAACAGCATTTTCGCGTAGTCGTAATGCCCCGCCATAAATGCACTTTTAAGCTGGCTCGATAAAAGTGACTGCTGTTTACGGATAGCGGTTTTAAGCCCTTCTTGTTCTTCTTCGAGCTTCGCTTGTTCTTGCTCAATGTTTTTAAGTGACTGTCGGGTGCTGGATAGTGCTTTCGCCACTTTAGCGATTTCGAGTTCAGAGGCCTTCAGCACATTTTCTAATTCCTGTGCACTGGCTCTATTGTTCTCTAATACTTGCTGTCGAGCGCGCAGTTCGGCCTGTAACTCAGCTAATTTTTCTTTTTGACTATTCGCACCGCCTTCTTGTGCAATAGCACTACTTCCAATCGGCATAATTGCAAGGGCAACTATACACCCAATGATTGAAAGAAATAATCGTACTGACATACGTGCGCCTAGAACCTTAACTTTTTCATTGATGACTTAATGTGTTTCATCGTTGCTGTTAACAACGTTTTCCAGTGTATCTGACGCTCCTCCATATGCCCAGTGCAATTTGTTCGTAATATCAATCATCTAAAGTATTTAGCGCAAACCCGCTATGACTGACATCAATCATACTGAAAGGTAAGCTGGTTTCTCGCCCATTTTTCTATATACTTTGCACTCTTTTCATGGTCTGTAGACAGGGTTAGAGGTAATGGATCAACTAATTGAATTTGCTAGCAACAACGTTATTCTTGCTGGTATTTGGGTTGCGCTGGTTGCCATGTTGATATTTAGCTATATCAGTGCATGGACATCTTCAGTAAAAGAATTAAGCACACACGAAGCAACGGTTTTGATGAATAAAGACGATGCGATAGTGCTAGATACACGCCCTGCGAAAGAGTTTAAAGCTGGCCATATTTTGGGTGCCAGACAAATTAAACCTGAAGAGTTGCGTGAGAAAAACTTCAAGAAACTTGAAAACAGTAAAGACAAACCCATTATCGTAGTATGCGCTATGGGTAATCAGGCTCGTGGTACAGCAAATGCGATGCTTAAAGATGGCTTCGCGAATGTGAGTGTATTAAAAGGCGGAATGAACGCGTGGCAAAGTGCCAGCCTTCCCGTTTCTAAATAACAGGTAACCTTTATGAGCAAAGTAGAACTTTACACCAAGGGCCACTGCCCTTATTGCCACCGTGCAAAAGCATTGCTAACGCAAAAAGGTGTAGAATTTATTGAATACCCAATAGATGTTAAGCCTGAACTGCGCGACGAGATGATTGAACGCGCAAACGGCGGCTGGACTGTTCCGCAAATTTTCATTGACGATCAGCACGTTGGTGGCTGTGACGATATGATGGCTTTGGAAGCACAAAGCAAACTAAATCCAATGTTGGGTTTGGCGTAAAGCGTCAGCGCATACAGCAACGCACTACATTAAATTAAAACGACAATTAAATAGGAAATACCATGGCTGACGAAAATCAGACAAATAACGGCGAAGCAGCGGGCGCACAAGCGCAACAGAGTGCTCAGTTCAATATTCAGCGTATCTACACAAAAGACATTTCTTTTGAGTCTCCAAACGCGCCAGCTATTTTCACTAAAGAGTGGAAGCCTGAAATTAAACTAGACATCGACACTAGCACTAACAAGCTAGAAGAAAATGTATTTGAAGTTGTACTTTCAGTTACCGTTACGGCAACGCTTGGTGAAGAAACTGCATTCCTTTGTGAAGTGCAACAAGCGGGTATCTTCGCTATTGGCGAAATGCCAGACCAAAACAAAGCGCACACGCTGGGCTCGTTCTGCCCGAACATGCTTTTCCCATATGCGCGTGAAACCATTTCTAATTTGGTTAACCGTGGAACATTCCCTCCACTTAACCTAGCGCCTGTAAACTTCGACGCTATCTTTGCAGCTTACGTGCAAAAACGTGCACAGCAAGCGCAGGGCGAAGCGCCAAAAATGGACGCCTAATTAGGTGAACATGAAAGGCGTGGACATGCAGTCGCATTCGGTTTCAGAGTCTGTTTCAGTATTAGGGGCGGGGTCTTACGGCACCGCCCTTGCTTTTTGTCTTGCCAGAAATGGCAACCCCACACTGCTTTGGGGCCGTGATGAAAAGCACATTGCCGAAATGAAAGCGAACCGAGAGAATGCTCGTTATCTTCCCGGCGCAACATTTCCAGATGCCCTAGTGGTAAATGCCAACTTAGAAGAAGTGGTAGCCGCCAGCCGAGATATTTTAGTGGTTGTACCTAGCCATGCATTTGCGGCTATGCTTCAAAGCTTAAAACCATTGCTTAAACCGCATCAACGTATTATTTGGGCGACCAAAGGACTTGAACCAAAAACTGGCCGTCTGCTTCGCGATGTGGCAGAGGAAATACTGGGTACCGACTATCCCCTAGCCGTGTTATCAGGCCCTACCTTTGCTAAAGAAATGGTAGCGGGCTTGCCTACCGCAATTTCGCTGTCTTCCACTGACGATACGCTGAGTGACGAATTTGCAGCAAAGCTGCATTGCGCAAAGTCGTTCAGAGTATACAAAAACTCAGACTTTACTGGCGTTCAGCTTGGTGGTGCGGTTAAAAACGTTATCGCTATAGGCGCGGGCTTAGCCGATGGCCTTGGCTTTGGTGCAAACGCGCGAACGGCGCTGATCACCCGAGGTTTAGCAGAGCTTACCCGTTTGGGCGTGAAGCTGGGTGCAAATCCAGAAACCTTTATGGGTATGGCGGGTCTTGGCGATTTAGTTTTAACTTGTACAGACAATCAATCGCGCAATCGTCGCTTTGGGCTAGCTTTGGGTCAAGGCAAGAGTGTCGATGTTGCTATTGACGAAATCGGACAAGTGGTTGAGGGATATCGCAACACTGAAGAAGTGCATATATTGTCGAAAAAAGTAGGCGTTGAAATGCCTATTTGTGAACAAATTTATGCTGTGCTTTATCACGGAAAATCCCCTAAAGAGGCGGCCTTAGCTTTGCTTGGTCGAGACCTCAAAAAAGAAGCCTAGTGAATATTTGATGGTTTTTGCTTAGTAGTAAAAACCATCAGCCTCTTAACGCCCCACTATTCCTATCTTTTCCAGCTTATCAACCTGAACTTAGCGGCCTTCCCTTACCACGATCACTTTAGCGTTGTCGTGATATCTAGCGTGACTGCGCTTGTGGTGCTTCACTTTTTTCACCTTTTTGTAGGGTGAATCGACAACCAAATAGCGATTTCCATGCTTGCGATAGTAATGATTATTAGCAACGTAATAACGATGATTGTCGATAACCTCTACCCTATGTGCACCTGGCAAGACGTTAACGTACAGGCCAATTTCAGGAGCGCTTATGGCTACGTCAATAATCGGACGAGCAGGTTGCGTAATAATAGTGACCCTTTCATTCGCCCCGCTATTCGAGTGAGAATGATGACCTGAATGGGCGCTTGCTTGCCCTGCGATCATTAAGCAAACGCCGGTGATCATACTCAGGGTAATACGTTTCATAATGCTTCTCCAAACTCATTCGTGCATGTTCACAGGCTATATTAATGAGTGAAGCTGAACGAAACCTGACTCAGGCAGGCTTTATACCAATCCTTACAAAACGCACAAAAAAGCCCTGTTCACAGGGCTTTCGTATTGCTGCATGAGAAAATCTAAAAGCTATGGCGAAGTGATGTCGGCGCCTGCGCTTTCTCTGTAGGTGGCAATGACAGAAGAGAGTACGGCTTGATAATTACTGATCACAGATTGCCTAGCCGAGAAAAAGCTACGTTGAGCATTAAGCAAATTCAGAAAGTCAGTGTCACCGGCTTTGTAGCGAATATCCGCAAGACGATAAAGCTGCTGATTGTTCTCGAGCGAGGCTAACGCGTAGCGGTAGTTTTGTTGATTGAATACCAAGTTAGTTTGGCTATTTAACAACGCTTCTATCGCGCTAAGCACCGTCTGCTGATACTGTAAAATCGCCAAATCAACATCCGTCTTTGCCGCCTTCTCTGCAGCTTCTAACCGTCCCCCGTCGAACAGGGTTGCTGCTGAGCTTACTGCTGCGCCCAAGGTCCACCCTTGCGCTAAATCTAAAAGATCACTCACACCAATATCTGCACTTAAGCTCATGCCTGGAAGACCTGCCACTGACGCTTCGTAAAACGCTAAATCAGCCTGCTTAAATTGCGCTATAGCTAACTGAACATCTGGACGCTGCTTCAATACCTCAGCGCTTAATATAGGTGCCACTTCGGGCAGTGAAAAATCGGTTAGCGAAAGGGAAAGCAGCGCTTTTTGTTCAGGCGTATTAAATTGCATTGATTCATTACCTAACAATACCGCTAATGCCCGCTCATTAAGCGTTAAACTATTGCTCAGTCGCAGCACCTCCGACTGAGCACTGATCAAGGTATTGCGCTGTTGGGAAACCTCAATACCTGAGGTATCCCCCTCTTCGAAGCGAATTTGAACTAGGTTTAGCAGCGCTTCGCTAATCTCAACGTTTTGCATCGCAATAGACAGCCGCGACTGCAGTGAAATCTGCTCAAGAAGGGTATTTATAAACAACGCCTGGGTGTCTAACAGCGCATCGGTAAACTGATACTGTGCAGTATCGATACCTAACTGACGACTGCGCTGCTGAGCATCTCGTGTACCCCATATGTCCGCGTCATAACTCAACCCCAGTCCACCTGAGGTAGAGTGGCTTGAACGTCCACTATCTAGGTCTCTTCCACTGCGTCCAGATGTCCTCGCCGTTATAGTCGGAACGTCACCTGCGTTAACTTGTGCTAAGAGAAATTGCGCTCGTTTCACCCTCTGCTCGGCTTGATTAAGAGTTAAATTTTGGCTTTCAAGCGTCTTCATAACGGGCGCAAGTTCAGCCACCTCGAACACCTTCCACCATGATGTTGTTATTTGACTAGTCGCGTCCACAGACTTCGCTTTTTGTAGCGCCTGCGTGTCAGTTTCGGGCAACGTTGTAGAAGGTGAATAAGCGCAGCTTGCGGTCAGCACGATACAAGAGAACGCGCACAGTAATGAACGAGCGGCAAGAGGCACAGAAAAACGAAAAGAATGCATGGCGTTACTCCTCTGCCAACGCGTCAATGGGATTAAGCTTTGATGCTTTTTGAGCAGGGGCATAACCAAAAATGAGCCCTACAGCGAGAGATGTGACAAAAGCCAAAACGGGCGGCATTAGCGTGTAGGCGACAGGCACACTGAATGAAGCAACGATAAGGACAACAAAATAGCCCAGAAGAATGCCGAATATACCACCCAAGATACACACTACCCATGCCTCGATATTGAACTGGCGCAAGATATCGCGAGGTTTTGCGCCTGTGGCGATGCGTAGTCCAATCTCCCTCTTACGCTCAGATACGTTGACCAGCATGATATTCATTACACCGATACCGCCAACAAACAAAGATATGGCAGCAACAGACGCCAAGAGCCAAGTTAACGTGTCTTGCGTTTCCGTGACCGCCTCTACCAGTGACTCTGTGGTACGCACCATCACGTCTTCTTGTCCGTGACGTTCTACCAACAGTGCCAGCACATCGTCTTTTACCTGAGTGGCTACTTCGGTACTTTCTGCCTTTATGGTAATGCTGCTTAAGTAATCCCGACCAAATACCTTCAAACGACCAGTTGTAACCGGAATGAGCACTTCGTCATCCATATCGTTACCACCTGCACTGGCGCCCTTAGAATGAAGTACACCTACGACCTGATAAAAGGCATTTTGCATCAAGATGTACTCGCCTACTGCCCGATATTTATCTTCAAACAAGGTCTCAGCTACCGTATCTCCAATTACCACCACAGGCGCATAATTTGTTACGTCTTCATCGCTGAAAAACACGCCCTGCGCCATTTCCCAGTCTTTAGCATGAAAGTAGTCAGGTGTGGTGCCTGTAATACGTCCTGAAAAATCGTTTTCGCTGTATCGGATGGTTGCCCTTGCACTTCTTTCCGGCGCGACATAAGCCACACCCGGAACACTTTTCAATGCAGTGGCATCGGCTAACGTCAGCGATGCAATATCACCGGATGAGCGCATGTTTCGTCCACCCGGCCTAATCGAAATCAGGTTCGTGCCAATGGTTTCAATACGCTCTAGTACCTGCTGTTTACCTCCCTCACCGATGGCCATCATGGTCACCACTGCCGCTACTCCAATAATAATTCCCAAGAGTGTGAGCAAGGTTCTAAACCAATTCATTCTAAGGGCAGTGAACGCCATAGATAGGGCTGAAAAAAGTGAGATACTTGGAAAAGGTTTAATTGCCGGTACTGATTTGGGCTCTTGAGAATGTGCGTGCTGCACTGAAGCCGCATTCTTTTCAACTGATTCACTTGTGCTAGGCGCAGCGGTTTTGGTATCTGTTACAATTTTCCCATCAAGCAAGTGTATTTGCCTGTCGGCATGTTCAGCAACTGCACTATCGTGGGTGATAAGAATAATAGTCACCCCTTCTGCGTGTAGCTCGCGAAGCAATGCCAGTAACTGCTCTCCGCTGGCCGAGTCAAGCGCCCCGGTGGGCTCGTCGGCTAGTATTACTTCTGCACCATTAATTAAGGCTCGCGCTACCGAGACACGCTGTTGTTGGCCACCTGAAAGCTCTCCGGGTTTGTGCTCTTTTCTGCTTGAAAGGCCAAGCTTATCAAGCAGCTGTTGCGCTTTTAGAGTGCGATCTTCGCTAGGCGTACCGCTGTATATTGCTGGCAGCGCCACGTTTTCAGTGGCGTTTAGCGACGACAGTAGCTGATAGCGCTGGAAAACAAACCCAAACGTTTTCAAGCGAAGAGCTGAAAGCTGGTCTGGGTTTAACGAAGACACTGACTGCCCGTGGATACGGTACACCCCTTCTGAAGGGGTGTCTAAACACCCTAGGATATTCATCAAGGTCGACTTACCCGACCCCGACTGCCCCATAATGGCGACAAATTCACCCTTATCGATTGATAACGAGACGTTATCCAATGCGGTGACTTCAAACCCTTCTGTTTTGTAGCGACGTGATACGCCATTAAGCTGTATTAACGACATATTAGAATCCGTCACGGCGGCGCGGTGGGCCTGATGGCGGCTGCCCACCCGGCACTCTGCGCATGCCCGCGGCCGGCATTGCGGTGCCGTCTGCTAGACCCACAACCACTTCATCACCTTCTGATAGGCCTTCTATAATTTGAATATGGGTTCTATTTTTTATGCCTACTTTTACTGGCGTGCGAACCACCTCATCGCCCTGTTTAAGCATCACGAATTGATTGCGAGCTCGTCCTTTTACTGCCGCTAACGGCACAGAAAGCGCGCCTTTCACCTGCTCTTGCACAAAGAACACTTGGGTAGTCATGGCGTCCATTAACGTGCGATCAGGATTCTCAACATCGATTAGCACTTGGTATAGCACCACGTCGTTGAGTACGGTGGGTGTAGGTAGCACTTGACGAACGGTAGAGTGGTAGAAGGTTTTGTTATCACCCAAGGTAGAGAAATAGACTGGCATGCCGCGCTTTATTTTCTGCACATCGGCTTCAGACACTTCTGCGCGTAGGGTCATTACTGATAAATCGGAAATTTGAAGCAACACGGGGGCGTTTTGATTAGCATTCAAGGTTTGCCCCTCACGCACCGGCAAGGTGGCTACAGTCCCGGATATTGGCGCAAATATCTTTGCAAACCCGAGCTTAGTAATATCCCCTTCCAGCGAGGCTTCGTCGGCTTTAATCTGTGCGATGCTCGCCGTGATCTTGGTATCGATAACTTTAAGGTTTGTATCGCTGCTTACGACTACATCTTGGCTGACTGCATTTTGCTTAAACAAATTTTGATTGCGTTGCGCTCTCACTTCGGCGAGTTCTCTCTCTGCCCGCAGCTGAGCCAGCTGTGCTTTTTTGCTGTCCAGCGCCGCTTGAGAGTTCTGTACTTGTGTTTCAAATACACGGGCATCGATCTCTACCAGCAAATCGCCTTCTTTAACAATATCCCCCTCTTCTACGTGAATATTGTCTACCTGACCTGAAACCTGCGCGCCTACCTCTACGTAGCGCTTGGGCTCAAGCTGACCTGTAGACACCAAATTTAATTCGATATCTCGTACCTTTGCATCTTGAAAGAGATATTCGGTAT
>NZ_JAFLMX010000136.1:0-12572 GCF_017849675.1 Alteromonas sp. AO-Serp | reverse complement strand
AAAGAAAATAAGCCAGTTACGATAACTAACGGTTTAAGTGATTTGGAAAAAAATGACATACAGTCTGCTCCGAATGAATACTCGTAAGCAAGTGTACGTAAGATTGGCATAGGAAAAAAGAAAAATGGTGCCGACTGCCGGAATCGAACTGGCGACCTACTGATTACAAGTCAGTTGCTCTACCAACTGAGCTAAGTCGGCACACTTTAAAAACCGCTGCCTAGACAGCGGATGCGTATTCTAGCGATAAACGCGTGGGTGTCAACCTTTTAATCGCGTTGCTTCACCAACTAATTTTGGGAAGTACTCAAGCGGTAAATATTTGCTCAATGCCATGAGCTTTTCACCCAAGCTTTCATAACTATTCGTGGTGACATTGATGTGTCCCATCTTGCGCTTTTCACGAACAGATTTTCCGTACCAGTGAAGATGACTGCCATCGATGCTTAGCAAATCGCGCGAGAAGCTGCTGCAACCAATAATGTTGACCATAGCGCTTGGGCCAATGGCTGACGTGTCACCAAGAGGCAATCCACAGACTGCACGTAAGTGATTTTCAAACTGGCTGGTTACAGCGCCCGACTGGCTCCAGTGCCCAGAGTTATGTACACGAGGAGCAAGTTCGTTTACAAGTAGCTTGTCGCCTACTTGGAATAGTTCCACAGCCAGCACACCGACGTAGTTCATACCCTCAGCAAGTTTCACAAAAATATCGTGAGCTTGGGCCTGAAGTGCATCATCAACGTTAGTCGCTGGTGCAACCGACACATGAAGTTGACCTTGGTGATGCAAATTTTCAGCAAGTGGATAGGTGCGTACGTCGCCATTAGCATTGCGTACACCGATTAATGACAACTCTCTGTCGAAAGCCACCATTTTTTCAACCACTAAAGGCACAGTCTGCAAATCTAATCCCTGAAGTGCATTTTTTAGTTCAGGTAAGTCAGCCTCATCACTTAAACGCCATTGACCATATCCGTCATAGCCATCGCGGCTAGCCTTAAGAATGAGTTTGCTACCCAACTGCTTTACGCAATCGTCTAACTGGGCAAGGTCGGTAACTATTTGGTGCTCACAATTTGCCACCTGCATGCTTTCAAGCAGCTTTTTCTCACGTACGCGATCGGCGCCAACGAGAATGCTGTCGATATTTGGCATCAACTTGTTTGTTTTCGCCGCGTCTTCAAGAAGCCTTTCAGGTACATGCTCAAATTCTACGGTAAGAGCATCTGCACCTTCTAGTGCTTGAGCAAGTGAGATTTCAAGAGGGTTTTTGCTAACTGGATGTACAACGGTATCGTTGTTTACGTCCACAGCTTGAACGTCAATACCTAACGGGCTTCCCGCCAGGTACATCATTTGAGCAAGTTGGCCTGCGCCGTAAACGACTACTCTCATTCATCTAGCTCCAACGTATTGCTTGAAGCAAGTACCGTATCAGTTTGCGATTTTCTAAAAGCGATAACGGCATTGCGTACGCTTTCGTCTTGCAGCGCAACAACTTGTGCCGCGAGAAGACCCGCATTTGCTGCACCAGCCTCACCTATTGCCAGTGTACCTACCGCAACACCTTTCGGCATTTGAACGATAGAAAGCAGTGAGTCTAATCCATTGAGCGCCTTTGATTTAACCGGGCAGCCAAACACAGGTAAATGCGTGTGTGCAGCAATCATACCCGGTAAGTGAGCTGCGCCGCCTGCGCCAGCAATGATTGCGCTAAAACCTTCATCTGCAGCGCTTTCTGCAAACTCTACTAGCAAGTTGGGTGTACGGTGCGCCGACACCACCTTCGCTTCAAATTCAACACCAAACGACTTCAGCATTTTTGCGGCCTGCTGCATAGTAGGCCAGTCTGAAGTTGAACCCATTACAATCGCGACTTTTGCCATCTAGAGATCCTCGGGGTAGGTAAAGTGGACAACCTTGGAAAGGCCGCGATTGTAGCGTAAAACCGTTCAAAATCCCACCGTAAATGGCGTCAATTATAGCGCCACTCGCTTAAGGGTTGTTGAGGCTATTCTCTTACAAGGGTGATCTATCTCTTCGCTGTCAGTCGTATTAACTATAATTAATTTATGTAGAAAAGTTGCCTGACTACACGGATAAACGAACGCTTTTATTTCCACACTTTGCGACGTTGACCATGAGCGGGCGTTAGAGGTTATTGATGACAGATAAACACGAACCCGACGTACTTGATGAGGTGATAGAAGAAGTACAAGACGTGGTCTCTGACTTCTTAAATCGCGAAGCCGCTCCCGGCATATTGTTAATGGGTGCAACGATTCTTGCGCTCATTATTGCTAATTCTCCCCTAGATACGCTTTACGATCATTTAATCAGTATGCCGGTACAAATATCAGCCGGTACGTGGGCTATCGATAAGCCATTATTGCTGTGGATAAACGACGGGTTAATGGCGGTGTTCTTTTTTCACGTGGGTCTGGAACTGAAGCGGGAAATCTGCGAAGGTGAATTGGCCAATCCCAAAGATATTATTTTACCCGCAGCGGGTGCTGTAGGTGGTATGGCACTACCCGCCTTGATATATGTAGGCATCAACTGGGACAACCCCGTAGCCATTGCAGGATGGGCAATTCCCGCCGCTACTGACATCGCGTTTGCGTTAGGTATTTTGGCGCTACTAGGTAGTCGAGTACCTACGAGCCTGAAAGTTTTCTTAGTCACCCTAGCTATTATTGACGATATCGGTGCTATCGTAATTATTGCCCTGTTTTACACCGAGCACATTACCGCGGGTGCGCTGTATATTGCTGCAGGTTGTTTATTGCTGTTGTGGCAAATGAATAAACGCAATGTGGTAGATATTCCGCCTTATGTTTTTGTGGGAATCATTCTGTGGGTAGCCATGTTGAAGTCAGGCGTTCACGCCACACTGGCAGGTGTCGTACTTGCTGGCTTTATTCCTATGCGGGATGAGAAAGACGAATCTTATTCTCCGGTAACGCGACTAGAGCACGGTTTGAATGGCTCGGTGAGTTTCGCGATCCTACCTTTATTCGCCTTCGCTAACGCCGGCATAAGTTTTGGTAACATCAGTCCGGAGGGTATTTTCCATCCTGTTACCTTTGGGATCTTTCTTGGCTTGGTTGTGGGTAAACAAATTGGCGTATTCGGTTTTTGCTACTTAATGGTGAAGTTAAAGCTGGCTAAGTTACCAGAGGATCTTAACTTCAAGCATATCTATGGCTGTGCGCTACTTTGCGGCGTTGGCTTTACAATGAGCTTATTTATTGGGGGACTGGCCTTTGCACAGACAGGTATCAATCAAATTTTTGACGAGCGTGTGGGCATTTTAACCGGCTCTCTTGTCTCGGCGTGCTTAGGGTATATTGTACTGCGATTCGTTAGCGAAGCGCCGAGCGATAACACTGATGTAGCCTCAAACGCGAGCAAGTTCACGGGCAATACAGTCAAATAGAACCTGCTTGCGAATAGGCTTACTTAAATGCGCATTCATGCCTGCTTCTAAGCAGGCATTTTTGTCTTCGATAAACGCATTGGCGGTTAAGGCGATGATCCTGACCGAGTCCTTATTTCTGCCTTCACTTCGAATAAGTTTCGATGCTGTATGACCATCCATGATCGGCATTTGGCAATCCATTAAAATTACGTCGAAATCGTGCCTCTTCTCGGCCTTAACAGCATCTTGCCCGTTTTTCGTTCTAATACATTTGATGTTGGACGATTTGAGCATGTCCATGACGATTTCAGCATTAATGTCGTTGTCTTCAGCCAATAAAACCCGTAATCCATCAGGTAATGACGGAATCACCTCATTTTCTGCATGCTCTTTTTCTTCACTTACTGTGGCAGGAATGTGGAAGGTGAAGCTTGTTCCTATACCCAGTTCACTTTCAACATAAAGCTCACCACCAAGAAGCTCAACCAAACCTTTAGAAATGGCCAAACCTAATCCTGTGCCACCAAAATTTCGAGTGGTGGACGGATCGGCTTGCTCAAACTTATCAAAAATAAGGCGTAGTTTGTTGGGAGCAATGCCTATTCCCGTATCGGTAACCGAAATTTTAAGTCCTTGGTGGGCATAGCTGACGTTAACCGTCACGACACCATCACTGGTGAACTTAATCGCGTTGCTAAGTAAGTTATTGATGATTTGACTCACCTTCCCTGCATCAATATTCAGTGCGTTAGGTACGCCCTGATTAATATACAAAGCAATATCGTACCCTTTTACTTGCGCAGCGTGACGGTAGAGGTCACAAGAAGCTTCAAGCAACTCGCGAATGGCACAGCTTTGAATATCGGTAAGCATTTTACCCGATTCAATCTTCGACCAATCTAAGATACTGTCTAGGATGATAAGTAAATTGCTAGCAGAGCGTGAAATTGTTTTGGCTCTAGCCGAAACATTTCCCGGCAACTCATTCTCGAGCATCAATTCACATGAGCCAATAATGCCGTTCATTGGCGTTCTAATCTCGTGACTCATGTTAGCGAGAAACTGCGTTTTCGCCACATTCGCGGCTTCCGCTTCTTTAAGCGCTAACGCAAGGTGCTCGGTTTTCTCTTCTATGCGCTTTTCCAAAGACTGATTCAATTCCCCTAGCTCGACATTCAGGCTTTGCTCTACTTCTCTTGCAACCTTTAGCTCTTCAAATGCATCGAGCAATCGGGCTTCTAAACTCACGAACTCATCGCTTAGCGACGAGAGCTCTTGAATGTGCAGTGCCCTTTGTGGAGCTTTAACACCTTCTTTTTGTGTAGGGTCGAATTCGGCAATATAGCGAACAAGGCGACGAATAGGCGCGCCGACCATTTTTGCGACTACGTACCCGGTGAATGTTCCAAAAGCAGATAATGCCAATAGCAGCAGTAAGTCTTTTAGCAAGTAATTACTCATTGATGCCATTAACAGTCGTTTGTCGAAGTAATAGCTGACTTTCCAGCTAGCAAAAGGCATATCTTTCGCTAACCTCAACCATGTTTTCCCCTGAGGCCCGTTCTCCACCTCAACAGCACAATCAGGTTCACAAATATAAAAAGGTGCTTTAGTGAGTGGCTTCATCTTCAGGCCTTTAGATGCATAGATAACTTCGCCTTTTTGATCCTCAATGAGCATCAAAAAACCACCCAAGCTTAAGTTATCAATAGCAGAAAAGCTCTTTAACGATAAAGAGCCCTCTACAATACCTTTTGGAGTGCCATCTGCATCTGTAATAGGGGCTGACAAGGCTACTATTGGATCGTTACCAAAACCTCGGCCTTGAAATACATTTGAAAGGAATGGTTTACCTGTCTGCATGACTTCAAAGAAATACGGCCTGTAAGCCACATTTGACAAGCCGCTTTGTCTTGCCTTATCCAACAGGCTAGGCGGGTAAGCGTGGGTAAGATCGCCATTGTCATCTGCAATGAGGAAGGTCAAAAATTCTGGATTGTGCGATGCCAACACCCGCAAATTTGTCACCGCTGCATTATCGAAATCGCTTTTTGATACCTCGCTAGATAACACTTGCGCTGCACTAATAATGGCACTTTGGTGTTGCTGAATAAAATTCGAAAGTTGGAACTCCAGCACATTCACCCGCTGCGACATGTAACTGTGAATTTGTCTTTCTTGCTGTTGTTGAAACAGACTTACCGACAAATAAATTACTGCCATGGAAGCAACGAAGAAGCAACCGGAAAAGAAGTACCCAAAAAGAAAGTGTAGCGTAACCCGCTCGGACTTACTTGATGTTTGTCGCTTAAGCCCGTGGACTGCCAAATACGAAAAGTGTCCGGTTACAAGACCAAATACACCGCTTACCCAGGTGACCAGCACACCCGAAAACAGCATATTTGCGTTATCGCCATCATAAAGAGAATGCTCTAAAACGAGAATGGGCAGAAAGACAATAGACCAAAAGCCTGCGCCTACGTTTATCACCTGTTTAAGCGACTTGTTATAGCCAAAAAAGCTAAGCACGATAGGCAGTAGAGTAAGGCTTTCTTTTCCAACTATGCTCCCGTCGTTAAGCCATAAGGGAAGGCTGACAACAAGTGCAATAGGAATGGAAATAAAAGGAGAAAACCGAAGTGAAGCGTAGACTGCCGCACCTATGCCAAATGTAGCTATCCCTGTGCTATCAAAGGGTGGGTTGAGAGCATTAAGACCCGCACCTAACACACATACAAGTAGTGCTTGAAGGGCCAGAGACCATGAAAAAGAAAATGAAATACTGCCAATTTTCAACGCATGTCTCCGGCGAATAGATTTAGTGTTGAGCCATGTAATCTAGGGTAAAGTTCGTTAGAAGCTTCACGCCTAATTTCATGCCTTCATCATCAACATAAAATTCCGGTGTGTGATGAGCAGGGCTATCTTCTTCAGACACGTCCAATGGCTTACCGCCTACCCAAACATATAAACCTGGAATTTGTTCTTGGAAAAATGAAAAGTCTTCCGCCCCCGTGACCGGTTTAGAAAGCAGCGTATTTTCAACGCCTGCGGTACGCTGCATAGTAGGCAGCATGGCTTTTGTAAGCTCTGGGTCGTTGTACGTAATGGGGTAATAGTAATCTAACGGTAGCGTAAGTTCTGCTTCTGCGCCCATACTTTCAGCAATAGCCTTTACTTTGCGCGGAAGCGACTCGTAAATGTGATCGCGAGCAGCTTCATTGAGTGTACGAATTGTGCCAACCATTTCTACTTCATTTGGAATGATGTTTGAACGGTTACCGCCGTGAATAGAGCCAATAGACACCACCGCTGCATCGTCAATCAATTTCAACTCACGACTTACTATGGTCTGAATTGACATGATCATTTGCGCAGCGGTAACCACTGGATCAACACTCTTCCAAGGATAAGCGCCGTGGGCTTGCTTACCGTGAATAACAATTTTAAATGGGTCTACCGCGGCCATGGTGCCACCCGCGTTATAACGCACTTTCCCCACATCGGTGTTAGCATTGATATGCAGGCCAAAAATAGCGTCTACATCAGGGTTCTTAAGTACACCTTCAGCAACCATAACTTCCGCACCGCCTTTTTCTCCAGCGGGTGCGCCCTCTTCTGCAGGCTGAAAGATAAACTTCACTTTACCTTTCAGGTCGCCCTTAATTTCGGTAAGAATTTTTGCCGCGCCCATGAGCATTGCCATGTGAGTATCGTGACCACAGGCGTGCATAATCGGCACTTCTTTTCCGTTGTATTCGCCCATCTGCTTTGAGCGGTAGGACAAATCGTTTTGCTCTTTTACAGGAAGTCCGTCCATGTCTGCACGTAATGCAACGACAGGGCCTGGCTTGCCCGAGTCTAAAATAGCTACCACACCCGTTTTTGCCACACCGGTCTGCACTTCTAAACCTAGGCTTTCAAGGTAGTCAGCAACATATTCAGCGGTTTTAAACTCGCGATTCGATAATTCAGGAAATTCATGAAAGTGATGACGCCATTTAATTACATCAGGCTCGACTTTATTCGCTAATTCATCAACATTGATCTGAGCGGCATTAGCAGCTGACACAGAGGTCAACCCTGCAAATGCGAGTGACAGCAATTTCTGGTACATAACTATTATTTCCTTTGGTGTTTTTTAGACAGAGTAAATCATCTCAAGGGAGAACACACCACTGAACTAACGATTGCTGTTAAAAATCAATAAGCAGACGAAAATACCCCATTCACAAGACTGAGGGTATTAGACGGAAGTATAAGAAAAGTGCTTTATCGATGCAGGGAATAAAAAAGGCGCCGAGTGGCGCCTTTTCTTTAAATATCAACTTATTACTAAGTTTCTATTAACTCTTTTGTCTACGCATTGCGTCAAAGAACTCATCGTTTGTCTTGGTCATAGACAACTTACTGATAAGGAAGTCCATTGCGTCAATTTCTGACATTTCGTGAACGATTTTGCGAAGGATCCACATTTTCTGTAGTTCATCTTGCGCTGTAAGCAGTTCTTCACGACGGGTACCAGAGCGGTTGAAGTCGATAGCCGGGAATACACGTTTTTCCGCGATTTTGCGATTAAGGTGTAATTCCATGTTACCTGTACCTTTAAACTCTTCGTAGATAACTTCGTCCATTTTAGAGCCGGTATCGATAAGCGCTGTTGCGATAATCGTTAAGCTTCCGCCTTCTTCAACATTACGGGCGGCACCAAAGAAGCGCTTAGGCTTGTGAAGAGCATTCGCATCAACACCACCGGTAAGTACTTTACCCGATGATGGGATAACCGTGTTGTAAGCGCGAGCAAGACGAGTAATCGAGTCAAGCAGGATAACCACGTCTTTTTTGTGTTCAACAAGACGCTTGGCTTTCTCGATAACCATTTCAGCAACTTGTACGTGACGACTTGCTGGCTCATCGAAGGTTGAAGCAACGACTTCACCTTGAACAAGACGATGCATCTCGGTTACTTCTTCCGGACGCTCATCAATAAGTAATACCATTAACTCACAATCTGGGTGGTTAGCAGCAATTGACTGAGCAATATTCTGAAGAAGAAGCGTTTTACCGGCCTTAGGTGGCGCTACGATAAGACCACGCTGGCCTTTACCGATTGGCGACGCCAAATCTAGTACACGAGCCGTAATGTCTTCTGTTGAGCCATTACCACGTTCCATGCGCAAGCGATCTGCTGCGTGAAGTGGTGTAAGGTTTTCAAAAAGGATTTTATTACGTGAATTTTCAGGCTTGTCGAAGTTAACTTCGCGGATTTTTAGCAGGGCGAAGTATCGTTCACTGTCTTTCGGTGGACGAATTTTCCCGGCAATCGTATCACCGGTACGCAAGTTAAAGCGTCGAATTTGGCTTGGCGATACATAAATATCGTCTGGTCCTGCAAGATACGAAGAGTCAGCTGAGCGTAAGAAGCCGAAACCGTCCTGTAAAATTTCTAGTACCCCATCACCAAAGATGTCTTCACCGCTTTTTGCGTGTGTCTTTAGGATTGAGAAAATGATGTCTTGTTTTCTGGCGCGCGCCATGTTTTCCAGGCCCATCTCCTCGGCCAGGTTAACCAACTCGCTTATTGGTTTGTTCTTTAATTCAGTTAAATTCATACTGGTGGGTCTTTGTGCTTGAACTTCGCTTACAGGACTTAAAGTCACTCTGTTCTAGTTTAGATTTGATATCACCCTGATGTGGGCGTAAGCAGAACGCTGCTCGGATGAGCGCTGAAGAAAAGTTAGCACTATATTTAATCAACGTCCAGCGTTTTACCGCCGAAATGTTAAATAATTTGTGGCTTGCTCTTCTAGAATGAAACGTTAGTCCCTGTGGCGTAAATAAAAACCGGTGCTTCGTTAGCACCGGTTTTCAATTTGAAATCAATTAAAGGTTTTCGTTAAGGAACTCTGTTAATTGAGCTTTAGATAGCGCGCCTACTTTAGTTGCAGCAACGTTACCGTTTTTGAAAAGTAGCAATGTAGGAATACCACGAATACCATATTTAGGTGGAGTTTCGTTATTTTCATCGACATTCAACTTGCCAACTGTTAACTTGCCATCAAACTCGGTCGCAACTTCTTCCAAGATTGGTGCGATCATTTTACACGGGCCACACCATTCGGCCCAGAAGTCAACCAGTACAGGACCTTCAGCATTGATAACATCTGCTTCGAATTTATCGTCAGATAACTGGATAATTTTGTCGCTCATTCTTTTCTCCATTATTGGTCTGTCGCTGATTTGTCTCAGCCTGACCATAAGTGTTATATAGAAACTGTTTTTTAATGCAAGCACTGATAAGCTATAAGCTATGCCTACTCACTTAACTGATACTCACTTTTCTGACCTGCCGATTAACGGCAAGGTTGTTGACGCCTTGGCGGCAGCTAATTTTTCACATTGTACACCAATTCAAGCACTTGCACTGCCTCCTTTATTGGAAGGTCACGACATTGCAGGTCAGGCTCAAACCGGAACCGGTAAAACCATTGCCTTTTTGGTAGCTACATTTCACTATTTGCTAAGCAAAGCAGAAAATGCAGATAACAGCAAATCAAATGGCCCTCGCGCAATTATCATGGCGCCGACCAGAGAGCTCGCCGTTCAAATTTATAACGACGCCAAACTGCTTAGTGAGCATACTGGATTGTCGCTTGGTTTGATTTATGGGGGCGAAGGTTACCAAAGTCAACGTGAAACTTTGGAAGAAGGGGTAGATATTATAATTGGTACGACAGGACGCATACTGGATTACTACAAACAGAATGTGTTCACACTGAAGAATATTCAGGTTGCCGTACTTGATGAAGCCGACCGCATGTTCGATTTAGGCTTTATAAAGGATATCCGCTTTTTATTCCGCCGCATGCCACCGGCAAGTGAACGTTTGAGCATGCTATTTTCAGCTACACTTAGCTACCGCGTGCAAGAGCTTGCTTACGAGCACATGAACAACCCTACCCACGTACAGGTAGCGCCAGAACAAACAACTGCAACTCGCGTTTCTCAAGAGCTATTTTATCCGTCTGATGACGACAAGATGCTGCTTCTTCTTACGCTGCTTGAAGAAGAATGGCCAGAAAAGGCAATTGTTTTTGCCAACACTAAAAATAGTTGTGAGAAAGTTACCGACTGGCTTACCGCAGATGGCCATCGCGTTGGCTTGCTTAGCGGCGATGTACCACAGAAAAAACGCCTTGGGATCTTAGAAGATTTCACCAAAGGCAATCTTGATATTTTAGTCGCAACCGACGTTGCAGCGCGCGGTCTTCATATCGACGCGGTAACGCACGTATTCAACTACGACTTACCTGACGACGCCGAAGACTATGTACACCGTATTGGTCGTACTGGCCGTGCAGGACAAAGTGGTGTTGCAATTAGTTTCGCGTGCGAAAAATACGCACTAAACTTACCTGCTATTGAGCAATACATTCAAAAGGCAATACCGGTTACCGATTACGACCGCAGTGCTCTACTTGATGATGTAGCGCCTCCAAAACCACGTAGAAGACGTACGCCGAACAACCGCAATTCTTCACGTCGTGGAAACGGAAGAGGCCGTGGAAAGCCTCAAAACCGAAACAACAGAGCGCAACAGTGAGGCGTAAAGGTACTCAATAAGAATCGAGGTTTTATGCAGGCAGAACTCCAGCACGACGCACAAACCTACGGCGAGTATTACGCCGCCGTAGATTTAGGCTCTAACAGCTTTCACATGGTGATTGTTCACGTTGTTAACGGCAGTGTGCAAATAATAGGGAAAATTAAACAGAAAGTGCGCCTAGCAGCAGGTTTAGATGATGAGCTAGCACTTGATGACGTAAGCATGGAACGCGGCTGGCAATGCCTGCAAGTATTCTCGGAACGCCTGCAGGATATACCCCCTTCTAATATTAAAATTGTAGCGACCGCTACATTGCGACTGGCAACCAATGCGCATGTATTCATTCGCAAGGCAGAAGAGATTCTCAATCACAAACTTGAAGTGATTAGCGGTGAAGAAGAAGCGCGACAAATTTATCTTGGCGTAGCCTACACATCCGCCAACCAAGGCAATAGCTTAGTCATAGATATTGGCGGTGCCAGCACAGAAATCATTATCGGCAACGACATGCAGCCTATCCATCTTAAGAGTTTGGATATGGGCTGCGTAACGTTTATGGAACGCTATTTCACCGGCGGCACTATCACCGAAGACAATTTCGACAATGCCAAGCAAGCCGCACACACGCTTATTGCCGATGTGTCTAGCGCGTTTTTGTGTTTTGATTGGGAGAATTGTTTAGGTGCATCTGGCACGCCGCAAGCCATTACTGAGATTCTTGTAGCACAGGGCATTAGTGATGCTATCCGCTTAGACTATTTGTATCATTTAGAAAAGCAATGTATTGAATGCGGCAGCATTAAAACCCTTGATATCGACGGATTGGAAGATAACAGAAAAGCTATTTTCCCGTCTGGTTTAGCGATCCTCATCAGCTTATTTGAAGCGCTAAATATCAAGCACATGAATATTTCTGGTGGTGCGCTTCGAGAAGGACTTATCTACGGAATGTTAGATAACGTTACCGAGAATGATCGTCGCCAGCAGACCCTTAATCAGGCAAAACATCGTTATCATGTAGATGCTAGTCACGCGAACTCGGTTAGTCACGTAGCGCTTACTTTATGCCATCAACTCTGTGCACAACAGAATATTTGTCATTTAGATACCGAAACTATTTTAGGTGCAGCCGCACAGCTTCATGAAATAGGTCTTCACATTGAATATAAGCGCCATCATGAGCATGGTGAATACATATTAAGTCACATTGATTTGCCCGGCTTCACGCGCCTTCAGCGGGCAGCCATCCGCGATTTAGTTGCTCAGCATAGGTTAAACATAAAGCCAGACGTATTTGAAAAGTACCACGAAGACTACCGTCCAATGCTAAAGGGCTTATTGCGAATTTTACGTATAGCAGTGGTGTTATGTCTGCGTCGTCAGAATAAACATATACCAGAGGTAACTTTGCAGTGCGAAGAAAGTAAGTGGACACTTACTTTTCCTGAAGGCTGGCTGAAATCGCATCCTTTGATCAACGCAGAGCTAGCAAATGAATGCTGGCTTCAGCATAAAGCTGGCTGCGAACTCGTTTGTAAGTAA
>NZ_JAFLMX010000073.1:0-37799 GCF_017849675.1 Alteromonas sp. AO-Serp | reverse complement strand
CCGTCTGCCGGTGCTGAGCTATTAGGTAAACCCATAGATTCAACTAAGTAGTAAACACAGAGAGTGTTTGCACCTGAATCGTCCTCTCGAACGGCATATCTGAAATCAGCAACAACGGTGTCGTTCGTCGACGTTGTGTTTGTTGGTGCTGACTGAAGAATTAGGTCAAATACGTTTTTGCATTCAGTGTCGTTAACTGTAGAAATAAGTGTGTTGCCTGTAGAGCTTCCCGTTGGGTAACCAATGGTGCCGTCTACCCCTACTTGCGTTTGATCGTAAGTGACTACAGTGCCGTTCCCATTTCCATTGTTTCCACTCGGACGGCCTTCAACTTCCCACTGCGCTCTTACAAGACCTACCGCGGCTGCAAAACCACCGGCAACACCTTCAACACTTGCTTCACGAGCTTCATCAGTAACATCAATAAAGCGTGGTAATGCTGTGGCCGCAAGCAACCCTAGAATGATTACAACAATTATCAGCTCGATTAGCGTAAAACCTTGTTGTTTGGTGTTCATAACATCTCCTTGATGACGATAAAGGCGAATTGTGCCGCCGTTTAATCAACTGTTTCTTTGCCTGACAACGCCGCTACCAGCGTTATATTCAAACCAAATCTCTTTTTCCCAAAAGAATGCACATTGTAAGTAACCGTTTGCATACTGGTCGCTTACAGTCACTGTTGACAGCGCTTCACCTTCTCTTAAGGTTGCAAGTGTCAGCATGTATTCGCACGCATTCCCCTGTTCTTTTTCAAGTCCTTCGGGCCAGCCTTTTTCATTAATGTATAGCTCTGCCGCCACATCTTTGCGCTGTTTAACTTTGCCACCAGCGTCAAACTCAATTTCGTAAATAAGCACGGTATCTTGCTTAGTCTTTATCCACTGTGCCCTGGCTAACATCACCACTCGCTGAAACTGTGCAACCGCGGTCTCTTTGTTAACCTTCTCCGCTTCACCAATAATTGGTGTCGCGTAAAACACGTATGTTGTCCCAATAACAGCAAGCAATACGCCTATAACAACAAAATTAAGTAACCCCGTTTTGGTGCTTGCCACGCTTTTCCCCAGTTATAAAGCGCTTTATCAGCCGCCTTTCACCGCCGACATCATGTTCCACATTGGCGTAAATATGCCAAGCGCCAGGATCAATACCATTACCGCAACAAAACCAATCAAAATAGGTTCGATTTTGGCCGTTAAACTTTTCAAGTCGAAGTCGACTTCACGTTCGTAATAGTCAGCACTTTCTTCTAACAACGGTTCAAGTCGCCCCGTCTCCTCACCTACTGCAATCATCTGTAGTACAAGTGTAGAAAACAGTTCGCTATTTTTCGAAACTCTAAGCAAACTTTCGCCTTTTTCGATCCCTTGCCGCATTTCTTTAATGCGCTTTTGCATGTGCGCGTTATCAACGGCGTCGGCAGTAAGTGAAAGCCCTGCGGTTAACGGCACGCCTGCACGTAAGATCATTGAAAAACTTCGGCTATATCTTGAAAGTAATGATCGCTCAATAATGCTGCCCACGACAGGCAACTTTAGTTTAAATTTGTCCCATTTTAGTCGTCCATTAGTCGAATTAACGTATTGTTTAACAGCGAAAATCCCTCCCACAATCACAATAATTAGCAGCCACCAATAGTTCACAAAGAAATTGGAAGTACCAATTAACACGCGGGTCATAATTGGAAGTTCAGTGTCAAAGCGCTCAAACATTTGGGTGAACACTGGCACAACAAATAGATTCAAAATAAACATGGCAATTGCTAGCGCAATTAACACAAAAGTGGGATAGCGCAGCGCCGACTTGATGCGCTTGCGGGTTTCTTGCTCTCGTTCGAAATAGAGGGCAAGCTGTAGGAATACGTCGTCTAATTTACCGGTATTTTCACCTACCACCACCACGGATATGGTAAGTCTCGTAAACACCTTTTCATATTTAGCCATGGAAGAAGACAGACTTCGTCCCTGCTCTAACTGGTCTGCAATATCTTTCAAAATCTCTTGAAAGCGTTTATGCGATGCATTTTCGCTTAGGCCTTTAATGGCGCGAATAATGGGAATACCGGCCTTTAACAATGAGTACATTTGGCGGGAGAAAATGATCATTTCATTCAGTCCCACCTTTTGTTGAAATAAACGCGTGATATCGAAGCCGTCTCCTTCATTTTCTGCACTGCGTTTTTTTGATTCAACAATGGTAAGAGGCACAATGTTTTGTGACAGCAAGGCTTGTGCTGCAGCTTGCGCTGACGCGGCTTCAATAACCCCTTTTTGAGGCCCGCCTTGCGTTGACTTACCTGCGTACTTGAACTGTGGCATTAATGATTCACCACTTCAGGTACGAATTCAGCGACTTTGAACACTTCATCTAAAGAAGTTTTGCCCTGAGCTGCGTAGTCCAGCGCCATGTGAGATAAAGGTACAAAGTCTTTATTCGCCTTAGTCGCATCTACGAAGCCCTGCGTGTCGTCTTCACGCAAGGCCTCCATCATGTCCTCGTTCATTTCCAGAAATTCAAAAACACCTATCCGGCCTTTGTACCCTGTGTGATTACAGCTGTTGCACCCGCGCCCTTTGTAGAAGGTGGCAGCGGCTAATTCAGGCTTCAAGAAGCCAACCCACGCTTGTTCTTGGGCGGTTGCAGGCTTTTCTTCTTTACAGTTTTCACACACCCTACGAACCAGACGCTGTGCAAGCACTCCTCGTAATGAAGTAGCAACCAAATACGGCGCCGCGCCCATATCGATAAGGCGAATAGCGCTGGTTACTGAGTCGTTGGTGTGAAGCGTACTTAATACCAAGTGGCCGGTTAATGCACCTCGAAGACCAATCTCTACGGTTTCTTGGTCACGCATTTCCCCCACCATGATAATGTCGGGGTCTTGACGTAACGTAGTGCGAAGAATGGCGGCAAAGTCCAGCCCAATTTTGGCATTAACCTGAACTTGGTTGATTCGCGGTAGACGGTATTCAATGGGGTCTTCAGCCGTTATGATTTTAAGGTCAGGCTTATTAAGTTCGCTAAGTGCCCCATACAGAGTCGTAGTTTTACCGGAACCCGTAGGCCCCGTTACCAGGATCATACCGTGGGGACGATTAATGGCAGCTCTAAACTTCTCTGCCATAGCATCGGGCATACCGGTTTGGTCTAGCGTTAGTAGGCCAGCAGACTGGTCTAATAAACGCATAACTACCGCTTCTCCGTTGGCCACTGGCATGGTCGACACACGCACATCTAAGGTGTGTCCTTTTACTTTAATATTAAATCGCCCGTCTTGTGGAATTCGCTTTTCAGATATATCCAAGCCAGACATGAGTTTGAGTCGTAGTACCAGCGCCGACGCTATTTTCACTTGGTTGAGCGTGTTTTCTTGCAAAACGCCGTCGACACGTTGACGAATGCGCAGGATTTTTTCATCGGGCTCGATGTGAATATCTGATGCCCTAACTTGAACGGCATCCTCAAATATGGAGTGAAGTAGCTTAACGACCGTGGCATCCGAGGTGGTGTCATCAAGGGCTGACAACTCAAAATCAGCCTCGTCTGCATACTCTTCACCTAGTTTTTCAGCAAACGACGCAATGTCCTGGGTACGGCGGTAAACAGAATCAAATGCCTCTAGCATTTGGTTCTCTTGTACGATAGCCAGCTCAATGGTTCGAGGAGCGACTAACGGGCCCAGCTGGTCTAAGCCTCCCAAGTCCGTTGGGTCGCTCATGCCCAGCAGCACTTCATCGTCGTCCGCCTCTAACACCAAGGCACGGTAGCGACGCGCGTAAGTCTCTGGGATAAGCTGAGCTTGCTCTGGGTCTATACGGCGCTGTGTTATATCCAAGAAAGGAATATTTAGCTGCTGTGCCAAGAAGCGAAGAAGCTGGGGTTCGCCGATAAAGCCCAAATCGATAAGTGTATCCCCCAGTTTGCGCCCTGACGTTCGCTGCGCCGCAAGCGCATTGTCAAGCTGCTCACTGGAGATAATGTTTTCGTGAACGAGTAAGTCGCCAAGGCGCATCTTTAATCGAGGTCGCATTAAGGCTGCTCCTGTAAATCAGTTAGACGCGAGTTTGCATATTGTGCAGATGCAGAGGAAAGCCCGCCAATGGCGAGTGCCCTGGAATAAGATGATATCGCCAGGCGCTCATCTGCCAATGCGTCATAATTCACCCCTAGTGCCAACCACCATTTCGCATTATTAGGCTGTAGCGATGTCATAGCGCTGAATGCTGATATCGCTTGCTCTGACTTATTGATGGTTTGAGCAGAGGTGCCCTTTAAAATTAGATAATCGGCACGGCCTTCGGCTAACGCTTTAGCATCCAAGCTATCAGGCATCAAATTCAATACTTCTTCGAAGCGGCTTTCCTGCACCAGAATTTTGGCCATTAGCTCTCGCCAAATTAATTCGCTAGGCGAGATCACAATGCCCTCTGAAAGTACCTGCAGTGCCTGTAAATTATTGTTTTGTCCAAAATAAAGTGCAGCCAGCTGCTTGCGCGCCTCGTTATTTTGCGGAAAGGTTGCCAGTGCTAGCGTGAAGCTTTTTTGAGCCTCATCAAAAATGCCAAAGTTATACGCTTTAAGTCCTGCTTCTAAATGTACTGCACTTTGTTGTTCAGGTGACTTAGGTGCTACCTCAACTACAGGCTCTATGGTTATGATATTTGTGGGTTTAGGCTCTGCGGCCTTCGAGCTTGAGGGTTGTGTTTTGCTAACCGCAGACAGTTCTGATTGAGGGCTACTGGCGTTTGCGCTGATATTGACGCTTGACGCATTCACATCATCAGCTGTGCTGGTTGCTGATACCGTAGTTGTAACCCTTTTTCTGTATTGAGCTTCATCATCTTCAAGGGACTCATCAACGGTATTGAAAACAAGCTCAGCCACATCTGACATACTGTTTTGTAGCGCCATATCACTTTCAGATAACGGGGTTGATTGCATTCCTTGTGACGGCGCATTTATATCTGCTGTGCTATCGGCAACGCGCTCTGATATTGTACTTTCAGCAGGCGGGTTGTTAACGCTTGGGGCACTTGAAACGGCCGTTGTGCTTAATCCATCTTCACTTTTTTCGCGATGAGAAGTACCAGATAAAAGTGTAATTCCTAACCATACTACAAACACCAAAACGGCGGTGATCATGAGCGCTTTTGGCCACGCTGGACGTTGACTGACTTCAACGGTTGGCGGCAAACCAAAGTCTTCACTTTTATTGCGTTCATCCAGTGACTTTAAGGTGTCATTTAAAATACTCATATGCCACCTACGCCGTATACATGTAGTACACTTGCAACTGCCACCACAGCAAGCGACAAAATAACAAGACTCTGCCTTGGGACAAGTCTGCGTTTACAGTCATGTGTATCGAAAACGGCGCTTAGGGTATGTGACCAGGTCGCCGACGCCTTGCCCTGACCATATGCGCGCAAAAGAATCTTATGACAAACTATGTTAACCAAGCGAGGCGTACCCTTGGTAACCAACGCTATAAATGCGCGCAGTCCTCTAGATATCAACTGCTCGTCACCACCTGCTGTCGTCAACCGGTGACCAATGTAGTAATCGACTTCGGCTGACGTCATTGTGCGTAAAGTGTAGGAAAAACTTATTCGCTGGCGGATTTGTCTTACTTTAGGGTTTGCCAGGTTGTCATCAAGTTCAGGCTGTCCAAACAAGACAATTTGAAGCAGCTTACTTTTTTCCGTTTCCAAATTGCTAAAAAGACGCAGCATCTCAAGAGCATCCCAACTCAGCGACTGCGCTTCGTCAATGATTAATACCGCTTGTCGCCCCTCTTTTTTAAGGGCTAATAGCTTTGTCTCTATTGCATTATGCAAGCCTTGATTATCACTATTTCCTTCCGTAACAATACCTAACTCTCTCGCAAATGCTTGGCGTAATTCATCAGGCGAAAGGTATGGATTGGGTAAATAGCAGGCTACAAATTTATCAGACAGATGATTAATTAATTTACGGCATAACAATGTCTTACCTGTACCGACTTCACCGGTTACTTTTATAAAGCCTTCAGACATACTCAATGCTGATAAAATGACTTTCAACGCTTCATTGTGTGGCGCAAGCGCACAAAAGAAATCCGTATTCGGGGTAAGCGAAAACGGCATATCTGTGAAGTGAAAAAAGCCTTGATACATAATTAGTTTCTATACCACTGATCAAGTAATGACTGAGTGCGAAGACGTTGTTTTTCCCACGTGTCCGGTTGCACAACTGATGGTCGTATCAAGATCACCAGCTCGCGCTTACTCTGCGTTTTGGCTTTGTTTTTAAACGCGTTACCAATGAATGGAATGTCGCCCAACAAAGGCGTTTTTGATTCTTGCTCACTGGTAACGGTTTCCATCAAACCGCCAATCACGACAATTTCTCCATCGCGGGCACGAATTACCGTATCTGACTCTCGGATATTACTTTGTGCCAGTGGCAGCAAGATTTGCTGATCGCCCACCTGAATGACTTTAGTCTGCTCTGCCGTTTCCGTTACTGATGGGTGAACGTGCAATATAACCGAGCCGCTTCTGTCAATTTGAGGGGTAACATCTAAGGCAATACCTGAAAAAAACGGGGTAAGTTCGATGTCATTTTCGTTTTCGGTTTGTGTCGCGCTTTGATCTTCACTGGTCGACACATCGGTGACAAAGTATTCGTCCTGACCCACTTTAATCACTGCTTTCTGGTTGTTAGTGACGGTCACTCTGGGGTTACTCAACATCTGAACATCACCTTGGGTTTGCAGCATATTGATAACGCCGTCGAAGTCACCTCGGGAAATTCTCAAAGTAGAAACGCCGCCAATATCTGTAGAGATTGAGTTCCCTATGCCATTAACTGCATTAATGGCTGGATCTATACCTGCAGCGGTATTTGCAGCAAAGTTTGACGCTATAGCTCCGCCACTGAAGCCAAAGTTCACACTGCCCGTCAAGCCGCTTGCAATGCGATCCCAGCGCACGCCTTGCTGATAGCCGTCGTTTAGCGTGACTTCAATAATGCGCGCCTCTAATACCACCTGTCGCTGTAAGCTCTCTTGGCTTTGGTTTAAAAAGTCTTTCACCACTGCGATTTCGCTGGGCAATGCTCGAACGGTCACTAAGCCTGCTTGGGGTGAAACCACAACTTGGCGACCTTCTGTTGGAGAGACCAGTACTTTTAGTGCCTCCTTTAAATCGCTCCAAAAGTCGTTTTCACTGGTAGTCTGAATGTTTGAGCCATTGAGCTGTTGGATGTTATTGCCGCCAAGTCCGCCTTGGCCTCCAAAACCACCCTGACCACCTAGCGCGTTCCCGCTAATATTGTTATTGCCGTTAATTCCACCGTTGTTGCCACCATTGTTTTGGTCTTGCTCACTTACCCCACCGGCAATAACGCTTACGTTAGATACACCGAAGCGCTTGATCATAAGAAAGTTAACCGGGATAGATTCCGTCTTTAGTTGAGAAGGCATAACCTGAATTACCTTTCCTTCCAAAAACACGTCTAACGGATACATTCTCGAAATAATGGTTAACACATCTTCTAACGCCACTTCTTTGAGCGTTAAGCTAATTTGCCCCGACACGGCTGGATGAACGGCGACACTGTAAGGTGTGTCTTCAACTAACGCGTCGAAAAACGGACGCACGTCTACATTGTTAGCAGAAACTGCAAACATTTTCTGTGATGTTGGCGCAGGTAACGCTTGATAACGGGCAACCTCTGCCAGCAGTTCTTGATTAAGCTGAGGGGGCGGTGTTGGTTTACTTGATGTCGTATTCTGAGAACGTGCTAGTTCATCGCGAATATGAGGTTTTACTTCCTCGCCAACACCATAAGATTGGCAACCTGCCACAACTAACGCTGCAGACAAAACCAATGTGTTAACAATGAGGCTATTTTTTAATTTCATATGCATACATTCTTAGTATTTTCTGCTGACGTCCGTCAGTGATAACCACGTTCTTGGGGTTAATTTTTGATACGGTGTATTCGTTAAGTGTGTCGCCCACGCGGTAGGATTTACCCGATATGATGGCGCTATAACCTGTACTGCGTTTAAAGATAGATTGAAGTGCTAGTTCTCCTGCTACAGCATCATCATTGCTAGACACTGATGCACTGGCGATTGCAGGCCTAGTCGGGTCGACAGACGCAACTGTAGGTAAGCATGTTGCTATCGCTAAAGCTGTGACCACAATTCTTAACCGTTTCACACTCTCTCCTTACAGCGAGATAAAGGTTTCATTATTGCTTACCGTTGCTAACCCCAGTGCTAACGTGGCACTTGGGTAAGCTTCAACGTTGTAAGCAAAATCTGTTACTACGACTTTTTCAGGGGCGGCTTGAAGGCGCGCTAAGTAGCTTCGCAGGTCAAAGTAACTTCCCTCAATAATTAAACGCATGTTATGACGGTAAAACGGTGTGCTTTGAGACTCACCGTCACCAAAGCGTACTGTTTCGGTAGGCTCGACCTTAAAATTCACTAAACGTACGTTGTCTTCTTCGTTTAGAAGCGTCATAAGCAGCTCGGGCATTCGATCGGCTGCGACAAACCCTTCATTAAGTGAAAGTAGTGCCTCATCAATTGATAGTAGGTCTTTTCTGGCCTTATCGAGTTCTAGCTGCGTGCGCTTTGTATAATCGATGGTTAGCGCTTCTTGAATAGCATCTCTTTGAATGACCAATGCTTTGTGCTCGCTCTCCTTTCTGATGACTGCTTTATCGGTTGCAGACAAGTCATCAAGTGCAGGCGAAACACCGAACCAGAAGAATAGATAGATAATGAGACCAAAACTCACCCATGTAATTAGCTGTTTTTCTCTGCTTTCAAGAGCGGAGAATTTCTCAGAGAGCTGCTGGTACTGATTCATCAGCGTCTCCTTCAAAATCTGTGGATATCAAGAATTGTTTCACGTTTTCTTTGCCGTCTACTTCATCAAACTGCACTGAAGAAAATGACTTACCTTGGAAAAACGGAGACTGCTGCAACTTTTTAAGCCACACAGGTATAGATGAAGGCGCCAAGGTTTGGCCTGACAGGCGAATGGTTTGTGTATCGATATCAATACTCGTCAGCCATAGGTTCTGATTGTGGAAATTAGCCAAATCGTCCATCACCTCGCCGTATTTAGTTGCGTCAAATGACAACTCTCCGCTATCAAGATACGCTAACAGACGTCTTCGGTTTTCAATTTTGGCGTTCACCTTTTCAAGCTGTTGCTGAAGCGACTGGGTGTCTCGTTTCTTCTCGAGTGCAGCGCTTAAGGTTTTAATTTCGCTATTCAATTGGCTAATTGCGTTTGTTTTTTCATTTAACTTTTTCTGCTTCGCCCCCAACGTAATATTGAGCGCGATTACCACCACCAACATGACACCTATTGCCGCGCCATTCAGCCAAAGTACCTTCGAGAATGGTAACCGCTCTTTCTTTGGTTTTAGGGAGTCCTGATAGAGGTTTATCGTTCTTTTCATGCCACCTCTCTCGCTGCAACAAGTGCACTTGCTAACGCAAAGTGGCAGGCAGGTTCAACTACATCGGCTAAATTAAGCTGTGAAGTAAAGACATTCATGGCAACGGGCTGAAACGGCTTCAGCCGTTCGATCACTGGCACACAGTCAAATTGAGTTTTAAACAGAATTTCTTTTAAAGGCGGCTGCTTAAGTTGCGACTCATAGAAATCCATTGAGCGTTGAATTTCTAATCCCAAAGTATCACTTAGCTGTGACAGGTCTGTCTGCTCATTAACTTTGCTTACAAATCCACGTAAGCGACGTGCCAACCAAATAGCCTGAGAGCGCACTATCATTAAAAACGGTTCACTGTTGGGCTCTTGGATGATGAGTAGTCGCGCATAGTCATCATTTGGCACCATTTCAGTTGCTAACACTTCTTTGGTGTGGATATGTGTAAGCTGCTTGTCTTTCTTTTTTGCCATGCTCGCTGCGACGGCAGCAAGTGAGGACCTTTCGGCAGCGAATACATTTATCTTTTGGCCGCCACTCCGACTTTTAACCGGGTAGTCGACATAGTCTAAAACCATGTTGCTGGAGTCATAGGGAACCAGCTCTCCGAGAGTCCACGGTAACGCTGTTGTAATATCCTCTTCTGCCATTTCTGGCTTATCAACCTGTACCATGTGGTACATATGCTGTGAAAGCACTATAGAAACATTACAGGTCGACTTAGCAAACGGGCTTAACGCCGCCGATAGCTGTTGCTTGAGAGGCTGATGCTGATCATAGGGAATTGAAGAAACAGAATTAAGTGAAACAGCGTCGCCATTGCGCTCTATAGCCACAATGTGTAGCTCAGAAGCACAGACCGATACGCCTACAGTGACGCTAGTTTTTTTACTTTTCGAAGAAAATAAGCGTGAAAGCATATATCTACTTAATTCGTTAATGCCGAGTATTATCTTATAATCAACAATACCTTATGGCGCCAATAAGTAACATGGCATTAACTCAAAAGTAGACTAATTATCTAAATAGAACAAATACCTATATAAGCATAGGCCTATATTGTGCACCCTCGTTTATGTGGCCAGTTTAATCGCTTAAATTTGTTACTGTTCCGTTTGCAGGAAAATAGTCGAAATACGCGCCGCTACTTAAGCTGAAGCGACACCAATAGTTGTCTTCGTTCTCTTCAAGTTCAGCGTAATAGTCTGCATGGATCTTAAAGCCGTCCACGCGCAGTGGTGTCGCCACTAGCGACGTCCATATTTTTTCACACCCTTCACTAGAAAGCTCAGCGGTCGGCCATCCGTTGTGATTCATTCGCACCGGAGTACGGTTCGTTTCTTTGCCCGACTCATTGTAGTGAATCAGCATTATCATAGTAGTGGGTTGGCGCACTCGCCATTGCCAGTGAGACGAGACGACGTGACGCTTAAACGTATCTAGGTTTAGTGAAAATGCGATTGTTGTGGTGTCTTGCTCGTCGGTATGAAGAAAGTTGATAGTAACGCCAAGGGTAATTGCAAAAATAGCTGCAATAGCCGCTTTAAAAACATTAGACGTGGAAGGTTTCTTTTTGTTGGTTTTATTCATTGTCGATTCCCCATGCCTTTGTTCAAGTCGTTAGCGCTTGTTAGGCATTGTTCTATTTTATCGACATTTTGAAGAAAAAATGAAGTAGGTATAAATAAACCTTAAGAATTTCTGGTTAAAAACGAAGACTCAGCATTATGGCAACGGCTTGTGCAATATCGTAATTCCCCAAAAATCACCGTCTTTTTGCTTTAATTGCCAGCCATTTTTTATGAGTGATTTTCGGGTGTAATAGTTAGTCATACCATGCCCGAATAGCACTATCCGCTCGTGTTTCTCACACAGTTTTTCAATACGCTCGGAAACAAGATTAACCCTTTGCTTGGCAGCTTTGAAACTTTCAAATCGACCTTTAAATCCTATAAACCATAATGCACGGCTTAAGACGACCCAGTGCCAACTGCGCAAGGTGAACGGAAGTTTGTAATAAGGAATATCCATTTCTTTAAGATGGGGCAACTCTTCATCAATTTGAGTCGCGCCGTAATAAGCCGCAGACAATTTAGCCCTTAGTAACGGGCTAACCACAATGTAGCTGTCGTCGATATGGGTCTTCTGCTTTGGGTGACTTGTTGGATCGAGTATCGATTTATCATAGTTACGCACCCACTGAGCATATTGAGCTGAGTTTACTTTGTCATTATGCGCCGAGAGAGGCTTACCGTGTCTAATAAGTACGACTTCCTTGACGGAAGTATTGTTTATCACGTCCATGTTCATTTTAAGTCGTCTACTTTATCCTGTTGGGCTAGCTAATCAATGGCGATTGAGCCACCTTATTGCTTTTCAAGCAAAGATGGCTCCTTCTAATGCGTAACTTTCACGGGTTACGCGCTTGCCAATACAGCATCCACAGGCTCATCCGATTGAACTGCGCCAGAAACTTTCATTGAGATATAAGAAGACAGCGCTTCCTGTTGTGCTTTGTTCAAGCGTAATCCATGTTTTGTTCTGCGCCAAATCACGTCTTCTAGACAACAAGCCCACTCGCACTCTATAAGGTAATCAACTTCTGCCTGATACATACCAGCCCCAAAATGAGTCCCCATAGCATCTACTGACACTTTACCTTTAAGAAACTTATAACATAGTAAGCCATACTGTCTTGCGTAGCGTTCAGCGATAGCGCTGTCCAGCCAAGAAAACTCGGAAGTTAGTTGAGCAACTAGCGATTCTTGACTTTCAAATGCACCACCTGGTAGCGGTACTTCTTTGGTCCACGCTTTTTTCGCTTTCGGGAAACATGAGACAAGTTTATCTACCGCGTGCTCTGAGAGCTTTCGATAGGTTGTAATTTTGCCGCCGAAGATATTAAGTAATACGGGCTTTCCAGCCTCACCCTTAAGCTCTACTTTATAGTCCCGAGTAAGTTCTTGTGCTGACGCGTTTTTCTCTTCTAAGAGTGGGCGCACGCCACTGTAAGTATGGACTATATCTTCGCGTGTTATCTTGGACTTGAAGTAGTTGTTTACGACGTCAATTAAGTAATCAGTCTCTTCGTTTGAAATTGCAGCGTCAGACGGATTACCTTTAAAGTCTTCGTCTGTTGTGCCCACAAGTGAGAAATCACCTTCGTAAGGGATCACGAATACAATGCGTCCGTCTTTATTTTGCAGAATGTACGCTTCATCAGAGTTATATAGCTTGGGAACGACAAAGTGGCTTCCCTTTACCATGCGCATCGCATTGGGGTTGTGAATATTTACCAAGCGATCTAGAAACGATACTGCCCACGGTCCAGCCGCATTAACAATTGACCCGGCCTTGACTGTAAACGTTTTCCCTTGAGACGTTTTAAGCTCCACATTCCACAAATTATCTAACTTTTCAGCTTTAACGCATTCAGTACGCGTATATATCTTCGCCCCCTGGTCTTGGGCAGCTAGCGCATTTAGTACCACTAAGCGTGCGTCATCTACCCAACCATCTGAGTATTCAAAACACGTTGAAATATCGCTAACCAGCGGGCTTTCACTGGTGGTCGTTAGCTTACGTGAGCGCGGTAACATATTGCGCTTAGCCAGCGAGTCATAGAGGAATAAACCAATTCGTATCATCCACGCAGGGCGTAAATGCTTTTGGTGAGGCAAACGAAAACGTAGCGGCCACATGATGTGAGGCGCTTTCTTCAACAACACTTCACGTTCTGCCAGCGCTTCTTTCACTAGGCGAAATTCATAATGTTCTAAATACCTAAGTCCACCATGAATTAATTTGCTGCTAGAAGAAGACGTTGCGCCTGCGAGGTCACCTTTCTCGCACAAAGCAACCGAAAGCCCGCGTCCCGCAGCGTCAAGCGCGACGCCTACGCCGTTAACACCGCCGCCAACGACTAAAACGTCGACTGTCTGTTCAGTTTGATTGCTTTGACTCATACATTGCCTCTAGTGGTATTTATATGGATATCCTCATATGGTTGTCTATTTGACAAGCAAAAAGAAAACATGTCAACAAAAAACGAACATTTACGAACATTAAAGAAAGTTAAAATTCGTAGTTAAAAGGAATGAACAAATCCAATCGCAACAATATTTGACTGATTTACATTGAAAAATACGTGGTGTGTAAGAGCGCTTGCGGCAACAGTGCGTAATGTTTAAAGAAGGCTGCCAAAAAGTAGAATGCGAGCAAAACCGAGAACAGGTTTAAAAGTAGTGGAAAACTATAGCAAATAGATGGTCACGCTTTGACAAAGGTGATGTTATTTTCTTCGATTATCTTGCTTATGCTGGGCGGCGGGGCTTTATCACAAACTAAGCAATCAACCTGTGAAATGTGCCCCTGCTCCACCATTGCGCGGCGTTCAAACTTACTGTAGTCCGCAGCTAATATAACGTGTTGAGTATGTTCCAAAATGGCTTGGGACACTTTCACTTCTCTGAAATCAAAGTCAAGTAGTGCACCGTCCGAACTAATACCACTGATACCGATTATGCCGTAATCCATGCGGAACTGGCTTATAAAATCGCAGGTTGCCTCGCCAATGATTCCGCCATCGCGATAGCGAACTTCACCGGCAGCAATTATGACGGAGAAATCCTCTTTAGCCGAAAGAATGGTAGCAACGTGAATATTGTTGGTTACCACGTGAAGGTTTTTGTGGTTGAGCAACTTAGTTGCGATCATTTCCGTCGTCGTACCGATATTAATGAACAACGATGCGCCGTCGGGGATCATCGCAGCCACTGCTTCAGCAATTTTCTCTTTGACTTCGCTGTTTTGGGTTTTCCTTTCCTGATATGGCGTGTTTTCCCAACTTCTGTTAAGGCCAGCACCACCATGATAGCGGCTCACCACACCATTTTCGGCAAGCTGGTTAAGGTCTCGGCGGATTGTTTGCGGCGTAACTTCGCAAGCACTGACCAAGTCATCAATAGACATAAAACCATGTAGCTTTATAAGCCCAACAATTTTTTCGTGTCTTTGGGTTTGATTCATCGTGAGTCCTCAGAATTAGAAAATTACATCAATTATACGTGCTTAACTTCAATGTTCCCATAACAAAACGAAACGCCAATGTTCGTTTTCGAAAATATAGCATTGTTAATCCTGTGTAAATGATGCAAACTCTATTAAAACTATCTTCAGGAGTGACCTTATGGGACAACATATCCTTGCCATTGACCAAGGTACAACAAGCTCTCGCAGCATCATTTTTTCTCCAAAGGGCAGTATAGACGCTATTGCACAGCAGGAATTCTCTCAAAAATATCCGAAAGATGGCTGGGTTGAGCATGATCCAGAGGAGATTTGGGAAAGCGTTGTCTCTACCCTCAAAGATGTTTTCAAGAAATGTTCATTAACACCATCAGATATCGCAGCCGTTGGTATCACTAACCAGCGCGAAACAACCTTAGTGTGGAATAAAAACACTGGTGAGCCTGTCTACCCGGCTATCGTTTGGCAAGACAGACGCACAGCCCAGCTTTGTCGTGATTTAAGCGAAGACGAAGAGCTCGTTTCACACATTACTGAATCGACAGGGCTTCTATTAGACCCTTATTTCTCTGCCACAAAAGTAGCTTGGATATTAGACAATGTAGAAGGTGCAAGACAGCAAGCCGAGGACGGAGAGCTGTTGTTTGGAACCGTAGACACGTTCCTTATATGGCGCTTAACGGGTGGTGAGTCACACAAAACTGATGCCACCAATGCCTCGCGTACAATGCTGTTCGACATCAATAATCAATGCTGGGATGAGAAATTACTTAATAAATTCAATATCCCACGCTCAATGCTACCCGAGGTGATGGACTGTGCGGCTGACTTTGGTGTAACGAAAGAAGATATCATAGGTAGAGTTATTCCTATCCAAGGCGTAGCAGGCGACCAGCAAGCAGCATTAGTTGGCCAAGCGTGCTTCGAAAAAGGCATGGCCAAGAGCACCTACGGTACCGGTTGTTTTATGATATTGAACACTGGTGACGCCCCTTTGCAATCGAAAAACCGATTACTCACCACCGTTGGGTATCGTTTAAACGGCAAAACGACTTATGCGCTTGAAGGCAGTATTTTTATGGCCGGCGCAACCGTTCAATGGCTCAGAGATGGCCTGAAGCTTATCGACGATGCCGCCGAATCGGAGGCACTTGCACAGCGAGCAAGACAAGATAACGGCGTGTTCCTTGTCCCGGCATTTACTGGTTTAGGCGCACCTTATTGGGATCCAGATGCCCGTGGCGCAATTTTAGGTTTAACCCGCGACACAGGCATTAGCGAAATCGTTGCAGCGGGACTTCAGTCTGTTTGCTATCAGACTAAGGACCTGCAAAAAGCAATGGAAAGCGATGGCGCTCGCCCCACAACTATTCGTGTAGATGGCGGTATGTCGCGTAATGATTGGGTTATGGGCTTTCTTTCAGACATATTGGGCGCTGAAGTAGAGCGCCCTGAGATTACGGAAACCACCGCTCTTGGTGCTGCCTTCTTAGCAGGATTACAGGCTGGTGTCTTCAATTCAATCGACGATTTAACCCATTGTTGGAAGAGTGATAGCGTTTTCACTCCAAGATTGACCAAGCAAGAACGTGATCAAGCCTATGATGGTTGGAAAGCCGCCGTCGACCGTATCCGCTGCAGCTAATTTTCCTTTATTTTTCTGATTGTTAATAAAGTGCGGCTATAGGCCGCACTTTTTTTATACAAAAAAATTTTTTATAACATTGTAATTACATTGTCATTTTGTGCTAGTATTGGATCCAAGGTAAACGTTTCACCTTTTACCTTAAATCAGAAACGCTATATTTTTCATAAAGTTACAAATAATAATCACGAAAATATAACGTTAAATGTGTAAAAGTATTGTTAATAAGCTTGATCCGCACATACTAAAAACGTAATTTAAGTGCAAAGTACGTTAAAACGTAGCCTACTCACGGAGAAAACACAGTGACACATAAAATTAACACATCACAGTTAGGCCCTATCGCGAAACGCTCACTTTTAGGTGTTGCTATCGCCTCTGCCCTACACGCCCCTATTTCACTGGCACAGGAAGCAACTACTGCTACTGATAAAGAAGTGGAAGTTATCGAAGTTAAAGGTTTTACCAGCTCTCTGAAAGCATCAATGCTAGATAAGAAAGCATCTGATGTTGTTTACGACGGTATTACGGCTGAAGACCTAGGTAAATTTCCAGACCAAAACGTAGCTGAATCACTACAAAGAATTACTGGTGTTGCCATTGATCGTTCAGGTGGTGAAGGTCAATTTATTACTGTGCGTGGTTTCGGCCCAGATTTTAACACCGTACTTGTTAACGGCCGCCAAATTGCTACAGAAAACCAAGGTCGTGCTTTTAGTTTCGATACGCTTCCAGCTGAACTTATTAGCGGTGCAAAAGTTTACAAGAGCCCTCTCGCTTCTATGCAAGAAGGTGGTATCGGTTCAACCGTAGAAATCACAACTGCTCGCCCATTCGCATTTGACGGCTTCAAGGCCGTTGCAAGTGTAAAAGGCATGTACGAAGACATTTCTGAAGAAACAACGCCACAAATGTCGGGCTTAATTACCAATACCTTTATGGATGGTAAACTAGGTGTGTTAGCTGCTGCATCATTCCAACAGCGTAAGCTACAAACAAACATGCTAGAAACGCGCTACTGGCGTCCTGAAGTAAGCCTAACCAATCGTTCTGAGCTAGATAACCCTGATTACGCTGACAATGCCCAGTTCAACGGTGTGTACATTCCGCAGAACTTTGACCAAATCGTTGATTTAGTCGATCGTGAAAGAACATCTGGTAACCTTGTTGTTCAGTATGCTCCTAACGATGACATGACGCTTACTTTAGATGGTCTTTACTCTAAATTTGAAGTTGACTCAGACGCACACAGTGTTGGCCACTGGTTCTCTGATAGCAACCTCGACAACATGTCTTTCACTGACAACGGTAGCCTATCAGGTGTAACAAGCACCGTTGTAGACGGTGTTGGTGGTGCGACTGACTTTATTCGCCGCCGCTACGGCCGAGATGTTGAAATCCAGGCTTTCGGTGCAAACTTTGAGTGGTTAGTAAACGACAACTTAACAGCAAACATTGATATCTCAACTTCAACTGCCGAAGACAGCAGTGGCGGTGACAACTTCTTCACTGTTGTGGGTTATAACAATGAATACAGTGTAGATTTCACAGGTGCTACTCCATCATTGACTGTTGCCGGTGGTGATGCCGCTTTACAAACACCGTCACTAGGTCGTATGCACTACAATGAGCGCAACGGTTTTGACACGGAAGATACCATCAGTGAGTACCGTGCAGACTTCTCTTGGGTACCTGATTCAGACAATGCGTTCTACAAAGCAGATTTCGGTATCTATTTCCAAGATCGTGAAAAATCTAATACTCGCTTGTTCGCTTCTGGTTGTGACATTTATTGCGGCTACACATTCGATCTTCCTGACGAGCTTCTAAGTGTATTTACTGCACAAAACTACTTCGGCGGTGTGCCTAATCAGTGGCTAACTTATGACCCTGAAGCGTTCTTTGACTACGCAACATCTGATGCAGCAGTACAGCAAATTGCAGACGCTACAGGTGAATCGTTTGACGACGTTCGCGCAGCGATTGATGCAACAAATATCGGCAACCCACAGCCAAGCAATGACTCATTCGTAGTGAGCGAAGAAGTATTAAGTGCGTACGCACAATTCTACTTCACTACTGAAATCTCAGAGATGCCACTTGATGTGAATTTTGGCTTCCGCTACAGCGAAACTGACACTTCAGTAGACGGGACAAGTCAGATTGTAAGAGATCTTCAGCCAATCCCTAACGATCCGTCAGACCTTAATGTAGTTTATGAAACAGAAGTAGGTGCGCCGGTTAACGAGAAAAACAGCTACTCTTCGCTGCTTCCTAACTTAAACGTTAAGCTACAGTTAACAGACGATTTATACCTACGTTATGCGTTTTCTGAAACGCTAACGCGTCCAATGATGGATGACTTAGTGCCTGTATTTAATGTTACTGTGAGCCGTCCGGGTAACTTGCAAGCACAAGCGGGTAACACTGAACTTAAGCCATATAAAGCCACCAGCTGGGATGTATCTTTAGAATGGTACTACGACGATACTAGCTACTTCTCAGCTGCAGCCTTTAACAAAGAAGTGGAAGACTTCATTGCAGGTGATGTTGCTGATGAGTCTCTTTTCTTAGAAAGTGGCGAGTATGTATTTAGCGTTCTGCGCCCTCGTAACGGCGATACGCTTGAAGTTGAAGGTTTAGAGCTTGCTTGGTTGCACACGCTTGAAAGCGGCTTCGGTATCCAAGCTAATGCTACTATCGTTAACTCAGATGCAGAATTTAGCCTTCCAGGTTTAGGTAACTCACAAAACATTACATTGTTCTACGAAAAAGATGCGTTCCAAGCGCGTGTTGCACTGAACAATCGTGAAACCTTTATGCAAGAAGCCATAAGCACTCTTGGTGGTACTGAGCCTCGTTTCACTGAGACTTACACCCAAGTTGATATGAGTGTAAGTTACGATGTAACTGAGTCTCTTACGGTATTCTTCGAAGGCATTAACATTACTGACGAAGAGCTAACGCGTCGCGGTCGCTTATCAGAACATTTCGTTCAACAAGTTGCTGACGGTGCTCGTTACGCTGTCGGTGTTCGTGCTAGCTTCTAATAACAACTAGTCTATCAAGGGGGCGCTGTTGCCCCCTTTTTGTCTTTATTCTGCTGAGGAGTTTTTCGTGTCAGGCAGCTTAACCCAACTTGTCGTTTTTATTTTCATCACCGCACTTATCGGGCTTCTTACCTATTTAAAGTGTCGCGGTCATGGGCATAGTAAAGCCAACGAAAACAAAGAATATTTCTTAGCTGGCGGCGGACTAACATGGATATACGTCGCGGGCTCAATAACGTTAACTAATTTAAGTACCGATCAACTTGTAGGGATGAACGGTAACCAAATGGCACTGCTTGCGTGGTGGGAATTTGCCGCGGTGGCGGGCCTAATCATTCTCGCGCGAGTTTTTCTTCCCGTCTATTATCATTATCAGTGCACCACAACCACCGAATTACTGGAAATGCGCTATAACAACAAGCATATAAGAGCACTAATAGGCCTTCTTTTCTTCCTAGGTAGCAGCCTTATTTTCATGCCTGCCGTAATCTACACCGGCTCGCTTTTCATGATTAACATGTTCAATGTAGACATTCCACTTATGTATGTTGCCACCGCTTTTGCATTAATTGGTGCCTTCTACGCTATCTTTGGTGGGCTTCGCGCGGTTGCAGTTTCAGATACCTATTCTGGCGTATTGCTTTTGACTATGGCGATTGTTGTTGTCGTTCTTGCACTATTCGCAATCGATTTTGATTTCTCGGGCATACCTGCCGAACGCTTAACCCTAATTGGTGATAATGATTCACCTCTACCATGGCACACGTTATTAACCGGTATGGTGTTTATCCAGACTTTCTACTGGAGTACGAATCAGGTAATCACTCAGCGCGCCATGGCTGCACCTAATTTAAAAGAAGCACAGAAAGGCGTATACGCTGCAGCGATCATCCGCTTTATCGTTGTTCCTACCATTATCGTAGTTCCAGGTATCATTTCGTATAAGCTGTACGGCGATATCAACGATGCCGCTTACGGTACGTTGGTAGGTGATGTTTTACCTAGCTGGCTATCAGGTGTATTTGCAGCGGCCCTCGCTGCAGCAGTACTCACTACTTACAACAGTAACCTCAACTCTGCGACTGCACTTTATGTCTGCGATATACACGAGGCGTATTTTCAGAAGAAGCCAAACGTTGCGCGCTTAAGCGGCTTTGTGACCGCGGCGCTTACTATTGTATCGCTAGTTATGGTTCCTGTGTATGCGCAAGCAGAAAGCATCATCAACCTGCTTCAACAACTTTTCGGGTTGTTAAGTATGCCTATTCTTTCCATCTTTATTGTTGGATTACTATTTAATAACGTAAACGCCAACGCGGGAATAGCGGCAGTTGTCTTTGGTGTGGGTCTATACGCTTTCTTTAGCTTTGTACACGCTCCTTTCGGCCTGCACTACATTCACCTGATGTTGGTCACATTGGTTTGCTGTATTGCCCTCGCCCTTGTCTTAAATCGGGTTGTATTTAAGCAAAAGGCAGAATGGCGTGGTCGTTTGATAGAGAGCGAAGAAGCACACGGCTAATAAGGTCAGCCATATATTGGCTGGTTCAGATAACTAGGATTACTACGGTTGTGGCGGAGCAAAAGTACGGTTTGTTGCTTACTTTTGTTCCGCCACACGCTGTGAAGTAGATGAAAGCAGAGAGAAGACTCTGTAAGCGTGATTGAAACAGATTTAATTACTCGACGACCGTGCAAGAAAGCAGGTATTAAGCTCGATAAACCGTTGTAAAACCATAAAACCGTACGGATGTTCCTTCTGTACTTTTCAGTCATCTTTTCTTTTAACAACATGCGCTATAAACATCTAGGCATGTAAAATGAGGTTTTTATGTCGTCACTCACATCATTCGTTCGTTTGTCGAACGAGAAAGCCACATTAATATTCGACTGCCAGGGTCGTATGCCCAAAGTCATTTACTATGGTGCGCCATTAAGTGACAGTACAACACCAGAAATGCTGAGCGTTTTAAACACCCGTCAAGAAGCCAAATGCGCACCCGTAATTGAACCGCCGATTACGTTGGTACCGACTCACGGTGACGGCTGGACGGGTCAGCCAGGTCTTGAAGTGTCGGGCGATGCCGACCAGTGGTCAGCAGGCTTTAGCCTGACCGAAATAAATGAAGATGCACAGTCTGTTGCTTTCGTAAGCGAAGACGCTCGCCGCGGTATGCGTCTTATCACAACTGTTGAGCTCGATAACAAAACAAGCGTAGTAAAATACGTTTCTCGTCTCGAAAACAGTGGCGAAACACCGCTCAATTTAGGCTATTTGAATGCCGCTAGCCTGCCCTTGCCTACTTCCGTAAGTAAAATTAAAACATTTGAAGGCCGCTGGTCAGCAGAGTTTCAAACCAAAGATCACGATCTCTTCTTTGGAAGTTATGTACGTGAAAATCGCCGAGGCAAAACATCTCACGACACCTTCCCTGGCCTGATTGCATTCCCTCAAGGCACGGGTGAACTTAACGGTGAGTGCTATGGCTATCACCTTGGCGCTTCTGCAAACCACAAGCTTCGCGCCGAGCTTATGGCTGATGGCAGAAGCTATGTGCAGTTTGGTGAGTTATTATTTCCAGGTGAATTGGTACTTAACGCTGGCGAAAGCTATACATCCCCCGTGCTTTACACAGGCTATGGCTGTGAAGGTTTCTCTTCGCTATCACAACAGTTCCATAACTTCATTCGCAGCAACGTGCTAAACCACAGTGCTGAATCGAAGCCTCGCCCAGTGCACTACAACACATGGGAAGGAATTTATTTCGATCATAACGAAGATGAACTTAAAGCCTTAGCCGATAAAGTTGCACCACTGGGCATTGAGCGCTTTGTGTTAGATGATGGTTGGTTTAAAGGGCGCAGAAACGACAAGGCAGGGCTTGGCGACTGGTTTGTTGATGAAGCTATCTATCCTGAAGGACTAGACGGGCTAATTGACCATGTTACTGGCCTTGGCATGGAATTCGGTATTTGGTTTGAGCCAGAGATGGTAAACCCTGACAGCGACCTTTACCGCGCACATCCTGAGTGGGCGCTGCAAACCGAGAATAACCCTCACGTTCCTTTTAGAAATCAGTACGTATTGGATTTAACCAACCCTGAAGTGGTTGAGTACCTTTATAAAGTGATTACTGATGTACTGAAGACGTACCCCAAAATCAGCTACATCAAATGGGACATGAACCGCGACGTAAACCACCCCGGCAACCTTCACGGTAAACCTGCGATGCATGGTCAAATGGCTGCGCTTTACAGCTTAATAGACCGCGTTAAGGCAGCGAAGCCAGGCATTGAGATAGAAAGCTGTTGTTCAGGAGGCGGCCGTGTAGATTTAGGTATTTTGCCACACACAGATCGTTTCTGGACGTCGGATTCTAACGACGCACTAGACCGTTTGTATATTCAGCGTGGTTGTTCTTATTTCTTCCCGGCTGAAGTAATGGGCGCACACGTTGGCCCGCGCGACTGCCATATAACGGGTAGACACTTACCTGTTGAGATACGTTCGGCAGTAGCCTTGTTTGGCCATATGGGTATAGAGATGGACCCACGTGAACTTACTGACCACGAGCAAAGAGTGCTTACTGATGCTATTTCACTTTACAAAAAGTATCGTCATATCACCCACGGCGGCGACCTATTCCGCATGGACGATGACGGCATGAACGTAAAATTTGGTTATGTATCTAAAGACAAGCAAGAAGGTATTTTTGCATATAACAGCGTTTTGGAAACTGTTCGCACTACGCCAAACCGCTTCTACTTTGCAGGTCTTGATGCTAACAAACAATACACCATTGAGCGTGTATGGCCTGAAAAGCTAAAAGAATACACCCCGTCTATTTTGCAACAAACTGAAGGGCAAGTATTCTCTGGCGAAGTATTGATGAAATACGGTATGCAGCTGCCGGTGCTCTTCCCACAAACTGCATTGATTTATACCGTTAAAGCGGTATAGAGCTGAAGACTCGACTCGAAAGCTAGAAGCTAAAGCGAGCTAAGCGGTGTTACGCCGCTGCTCGCTTTTTTGTGGTGCTTACTTGCTTTGCATCTCCAAGCCTAACGCCCAGCGATCGTCAAACCCTTTCCAAGGCTCTGGCTTTTTGCCATCTACGGGTACTTGGGCACTACTGCCACTCACATTCAGGTATTCACAATCATCTTTTAAACCTTTCACATGGCAGTTCATAAGCGCAAGCGCAAAATGCTCGTTAATGGCATTAAGCTTTTGCACTTCCCATGCCGGCTCAATGTAACTTCCCAAATCAAATTCACTGCCATAAGCTTCTTTAGGTGCAGGGTGAGGTGCAACATTGTGGCGTGCATTCTTAATGGTTAGTAACTTAGATTCTTTACTGCCGGTATTATCGAATAACCACTTTATACCGTCGTAGCCAGAAATATCGTCGTTATCCCCAGCAACATAAAGAACAGGAACTTTAATATTGTTTAGCGATTGCACATCAAATAGCTGATGTTGCCCGCCCCATGGCGCAAGTGCTAGCGCCGCTTTCCAGGCTGGTAATGCTTCTTCGCTACTGGCCTTGCCACCTGCGCAGGTGTTAAGCGCTTCTTTAATTAACGCCGCCGTTTTAGGATCTTGTGTACCAGTGAAGGTTGCAGCGGTTTGGTCGTTAAAAGCATAGCATCCTCCTACCGTGCTAACTGCGCCGTAGCCCCCCATTGAATAGCCAATCACTCCCGCTTTGCTTGCATCTACACTCTCTTTAAAAAAGGTATTTTCGCTGATGCTGTTCAATGTAAGAACTTGGTCTCGTGAACGATTTAATAACGTACTTGGAAAACCTGAATACGGATTTTCTGCAAAATTAACATCTTTGTTTGTGGAATCTGTGTGGTCGATTGCCGCTACTACATAACCGTGAGACGCGAGGTGTTCGCCTAAATAAAACATAAGGGTGCGGTAACCGGTATAACCATGAGAGATAACAATTACCGGAAAATCAGTGTCAGCAGCGGCAATAGGCGCATCACGGCTTGCATCAGCTTGTACCTCAAACACCTGACCACTTCTTGTTTCATTAATGTACGTGGCCTTTTGAGCCGAGCTTGCTGCAGGATACCAAACCTCCAAAGTAAGTGATCGCTCGACTTCATTACCAGCAATGTCTTTTACTTTAGCAGGATAAGCCGCTTCGATTGTCTTTACGCCAACATCATAGTTACCTTTCTCACTTAACGATGGCATTACGTCGGCTGGAAACGGCTTATAAAGCGTTTGAGCAGCTGATACCGAAGGAGATATGGCCGCGGTCGCTGAAACCAGAACAGCACCGCCAAAAAGCAGGGATAACGTTTTCATAATTTGGGGAATTTTCTCGTTATTAACAGGCAAATTTATAATACCTCGTCACGGGTATCACACAAGCCAAACACTATTATTATTGTTGATTAGGAAGAATAAGGGGAGGTAATAAAATAGGCTGCTTTACGTATGAATTGTCGTGAAAGTAATGGTAAAACGTAAAACCTTGAAAGCCTTCAGTTTGAAAGGTATTGCTTCCACCTTTCATCAAAAAGTGGTTTAAGAAATAAAGGGTATCCATCTGCCACAAAGTTAATGTCTCTTAAGGTTTGGCTTTTCATAGGCGTAGATGTAATGTGAGTTAGCGCGCTGTCTAGATCACTCGTTACCGCTTGTCCTAGCTCACTCTTAGAACACAGTAAGCGCTTTGTTCCTCTTAGCTGCTGTGACAGTTCACTGATTTGATAAACATTAAGCGCATCGAGTTCTTCTTCTGGTAATGCTGAAAGCTCGCGGTGCCCTACATAGCCAAAGTCTATTCTTCCACTTTCCAGAAGGGCAATGGTATGCATGCCTAAGTCTTTGCTTAACCCATTTAAACGAACCACATTGTTTTTTGTAGCCCATTGCTCAACAGTATCGGCGTATACGTTATTCACATCGTTGTAGAGTACCGTTCTCAAATTTTGCTGAAGCAGAGCACGTAAAGAAATGGACTCAAAATATCCCTGTGTTGGCTGAGACTGCGCGGTATCTAATTCATTTTTCAGTGAAGGCTGAAGCGCTTTTCTTGCAACAATGAGTAGCGGTAAGTTTATAGAGGTTGGCTGAGAGTAATATCCCCACTCAGCGCGTTCTTCTTGGTAAGCGGCGCCATAAAAACAATACACTTTTTGTGCGGATTGTTGATGCTGTACCAACGACCATGCGCGTTTAACCGGATAAGCTTCAAATTGGTGGTCGTAGTTATGCAGGTGTGTAGAGAGGTACGCCATGACGTCATAGATCGGCCCTGAAGTGATACTGACACCACTGCCTTCAATTCCAAGCTCGGGTGGTCGCAACCATACTACTGTAGGCTTTTTGGAGACGCAGCTTTCCCCTTCACATTCGCCGTCTGTTTGCGCAAACAGCACGCTGCTTTTAAGACACAACAAAACAAAAGCCACCAAGGTTACTACTACTGACACTGCAAAAACCCAACCTTTTACACGTAATTCTTAAAGCTCACTCATCGCGTTTATGGGAAAACAACAATGGGAATATGATGAAATTATTTTAAGGTAATCGGGGGAAGAAAGGCGGGCACCAATCTCATAATTGGGCGAACTTAGCTCAAAAAAAGAGCCGCTATTAAAGCGGCTCTTAGAATATTTTCAACACATGAACTGTTTTTGCTTAGAACGGAATGTCATCGTCGAAGTCAAAATCTGGCTCAGCCATTGGTGGGTTCTTTGGCTGACCTTGATTGCCACCTTGAGGCGCTTGATTGTAGCCGCCACCTTGGTTTGAGTTGTAGCCGCCCTGCTGACCACCACCTTGCTGTGGCGCTTGGTTATAACCGCCTTGTGCAGGCGCCTGGTTGTAACCACCTTGGTTGTTCTGAGGACGTTGGTAACCACCGTTACCACCACCGCCTTCACCGCCGCGACCGCCAAGCATTTGCATTTGGTCTACGATAATTTCAGTGGTGTATTTATCTTGGCCTTGCTGATCTTGCCACTTACGTGTTTGCAATTTACCTTCAACATAAATTTGCGAGCCCTTTTTCAGGTACTCTCCGGCAATTTCTGCTAAGCGACGGTACATTGTAAGGCGGTGCCACTCAGTGCGCTCTTGAACCTGACCCTGTTGGTCTTTCCAGCTTTCGCTAGTTGCTAGGCTTAAGTTCGCAACGGCGTTTCCGTTAGGCATGTATCTAACTTCAGGATCATTGCCAAGGTTTCCAACAAGAATAACCTTATTAACGCCTTTCGTTGCCATTGATGTCTCCTGTAACGTTTTTAGTGGCTTGCTGTATAACTCTTCTTAGTAAGACATCAGCAAGCGCGAAAGTTCATCGAATATTAGCCGGTTAGTATACCGCATTTTATGAGGGAAAATTGAAGTTTTTCACCACAGGTTTACGTTACTAACTGCAACACGTTCTAGAACTTAACAAAATTTATTGTCAGCGTCTTCTGAACTTTCGCGTTGTTTTTAGCTAATTTTAGCAAGGGCGTTGCGATTAAAAACGCCCTTCCTTGTCTGCTACCACCACGTAATGTAAAACGCTGCTGTAAGGATAACTACAGCGATAGATGCTACATTAAATCCGCTTGTGGTTTTGAACTGCACTTCGTTTAGGTCGACAGCGTTTTCACTGACACCTTTTTTCTCTAGCAGAGAAACAACCACAGCTAAAGCGACACAAAGCAGGAACACAAGACCAACACGGTCAATAAACGGCAGTTCAGGCCAGAATTGTCTAAATACAATGCTTAAAACAAATGAGCCTAATGCGGCCAATAGACCACCGTTTGCTGTGGTTTTCTTCCAGAACATACCTAAAACGAACAATGCGCAGATACCTGGTGTAAAGAAGCCCGTGAATTCCTGGATATACTGGAATGCTTGATCGAAATTACCCAACAGCGGCTTGGCCACCACCATAGCAATGATTAGCGCGACCAAGCTAACGATACGACCCACTTTCACATAATGCTGCTGCGACTCGTTTGGACGCTTATCTTTATAAAGGTCCATGGTAAAAATAGTAGAAACGCTATTTGTCATCGACGCTAGCGAGGACACAATCGCCGCCACCAAGGCTGCGAAGATAATACCTTTAAGGCCAACAGGCATCAGCGTCATTAGGCTTGGGTATGCTTGGTCCGGTTTAGCTAAGTCTGGCACAATTAGCACTGCTGCAATCCCTGGCAATACCACAATTAGCGGCATTAGCAGTTTTAGGAAAGCCGCAAACGCAATACCTTTTTGCGCTTCTTGAACGCTCTTTGCCGCCAACGTGCGCTGAATGATGTACTGGTTAAAGCCCCAATACGATAGGTTCATGATCCACATACCGCCAATCAATACAGAAATGCCCGGCAAGTCCATATAGTGCGGGTTGTCTTCTGACAATATCATGTCGAATTTCTCAGGGAGCTTGTTAGTAAGGTCAACAAAACCTTGGATGGCACCATTGCCGTCGCTGATTAGGTTTAACGCCGTATACGACAGGAACAAGCCACCAATAACCAACAACACGACTTGAATAATGTCGGTGAGTGCTACCGCTTTCAAGCCGCCGTAAAGTGAATAGGTTAACGAGAAAAGGCCTAAGAACATCATGCCGTAAACCATATCAACACCCGCGATGGTATTGATGGCCAATGCACCTAACCACAGCACAGCAGTTAGGTTTACAAAAACATAAACACCTAGCCAGAATATTGCCATTACCTTGCGAACGCGATGATCATATCGCTGCTCAAGAAATTGAGGCATGGTGTAAATTTTATGCTTAAGAAAGATAGGTAAGAAGAACTTGCCGACAATAAGCAGCGTAATGGCGGCCATCCACTCATAAGACGCAATGGCAAGCCCCAACTGGTAACCTGACCCCGACATGCCGATGATTTGTTCGGCAGAGATATTGGCAGCGATGAGTGATGCGCCAATTGCCCACCATGGCAAGCTTGAGCCCGCTAGAAAGTAATCATTTGTATCTTTTTGATGACCCTGCTTTTCGCGAGAAACCCACCACGCAATTCCGACAAGCGCGACGACGTATACCACGAACAACGTGATATCTATTGATGCTAATTTCATAGTTTTTCCCAAAGTTCTTATTTTGGGTGCGGCGATTGTTATGCAGGGTACACAGGTGAAAAATTGTTTTTATTATTATATTGGTTGTTGCCACACCAGTGTCACGTTATTAAAACGCGTTTCGCAAAGCACAATAAATCATAAATGGGTGAAAAACTCACCGTTAAACTTATCGCGTTATTGCGGGTAGTATTAGTATCACACTTTGTTTACTTTTTTTAACTAGAAATGTGCACTTTTTGTAAAAAAAAAGCCGCAACCAATGGATGCGGCTTAAGGGACACAAACAATTCTAAAGAATAGGATTGTTTAGAAAGGGGAGAGGTTTGTGCATTAATGCTGTATTTAAATCGATAATTAGGCAAACGCGCCCTGTGTAGCCGTACACACATAAATGTCAGCACTGTATCCTGTTTCATCAGAGTACTTGTCGGCCACGACTTGCTTCACCGCTTCAACTTTGTCGGTAGGTACAAGGGCCACTACGCAGCCGCCGAATCCACCGCCAGTCATGCGAACACCACCCGATTTACCCAGCACTTCACCAATGATCTCAACCAAGTAGTCGATTGGGCGAACGGTAATTTCAAAGTCATCACGCATGGAGATGTGAGATTGCGCCATGGCTTCACTCACCGTTTCGATGTCGCCAGCTTTTAAGGCTTGGCTTGCTGCCAGTGTTCTAGCGTTTTCGGTAACAATATGCTTCGCGCGGCGATAAACCACCTCTGGCATATGTGCTTTAGCGCCTTCTAGCATTTCCATAGTTGCTTCGCGTAACGATGACACACCCAATAACGACGCGCCTTGTTCACACTGCTGACGACGCAAGTTGTATTCACTGTCAACCAAACCACGTTTAACATTCGAATTGATGATAACGATTTGATGCGAGTCTGGTAGTGGTGAATGCTCAATGGCTAGCGACTGGCAATCAAGCAGCATTGCCATGCCTTCATTACCCATAGCAGAGATTAACTGATCCATAATTCCGCATGAGCAGCCTACGAACGTATTCTCGGCTTTCTGGCCTAGCAGTGCAGCCTGTACGCCATCGAGGGGCAACTCATACAGCGCGCTTAACGCTTTTAGTATAGCCACTTCAAAAGATGCCGAAGAGCTTAACCCAGCACCTTGTGGCACATTGCCCGTAACCAATAAGTTAGCGCCGCCAAAATCTGGCATGGCCTCTTTAAGTACTTTCACTACGCCGCGAACATAGTTTGCCCACCCTTGTTCTTCGTCATAGTTAATGTCTGACAACGAAAACTGGTTTTGCTGATTTTCGTAATCCATCGCGGTAACCACGATGTCATTATCTGCGCGCTTTGTTGCCGCAACCCACGTTCCAAAGTTGATTGCAGCCGGAAATACGAACCCTTCGTTATAATCGGTGTGCTCACCAATAATGTTCACTCGACCCGGCGCATGTGCGATTAACGCTGGCGCCTCGCCGTAGTGCGTTTCAAAATTAGAAGAAAGTACTTGATTATCCATTCGCATTCTCACGTTTCTTATAGTGCACTGTGGATAGTGCTTTTAATCTGTCTGCCGCTTGTTCAGGGGTCAAATCTCGCTGTGCCTCTGCCATCATTTCGTACCCAACCATAAACTTGCGTACACTTGCTGAGCGCAGAAGTGGTGGGAAGAAATGCGCATGTAGCGTCCATTCAGGGTGCGCTTCACTATCAAATGGGGCACTGTGCCATCCCATAGAGTATGGGAAAGACGTTTCAAATAAGTTGTCGTACTTCGCTGTAATTTCGCCAATGATCTTAGCAAGAGATAGCGACTGAGAATCCGAGAGCATGTGCATAGATTGCACGTCAAATCTCGGTAACAGTAGCGTCTCAAAAGGCCAAGCGGCCCAGTATGGTACAACTACAACCCAATCATCATTTTGACACACGACTCGCTCTTGCTTCGCTACTTCTTGTTCGGCATAGTCCAACAGCATAGGCGTGCCGTTATCACCAAAGTATTGCTGTAGCTGCACGACTTTTTTCGCTGGGTCGGTAGGCACATGCTGCTGCGCCCATACTTGACCATGAGGGTGAGGATTTGAACACCCCATCATTGAGCCTTTGTTTTCAAAAACTTGTACCCAGCGATAGGTTTCACCAAGTTCAGCGGTTTGTGCTTTCCACGTGTTGACTACGTCTACGCGTTCTTCATCGGAAAGCTCAGGTAATGTTTTGCTGTGATCAGGGGAAAAACAAATAACACGACTGCAGCCTTGCTCAGTTTCGAACTGAAACAGCCCCTTTTTCTCACTGGCTTGTTCTGTATCTTGCTTAAGGGCAGCAAAATCGTTTTGAAAAACAAACGTACCTTTGTAATCAGGGTTAACTTCACCATTCACGCGGGTGTTTGTTGGACATAAATAACACGTAGAGTCGTAAGATGGCTTTTGTTCGTTGTTTGGCTCTTCTGAGGCTCCCTGCCAAGGGCGCTTCGCTCTGTGAGGCGACACTAACACCCACTCACCCAACAAAGGGTTGTAACGGCGATGTGGATCGTTGGTAGGGTCGAAAGGGGTTCCCATAATCACTCTCTCTGAATTAGCCTGCTACGCTCTAATGCGCAACATTAAATAGGGTTAAACGTTTACCCTGATAATGATATAGCAAGCTTCTACGTTTATCAATTGCGTAACAAAGAAAATTAATTGTTAAATTGATAACAAATAATTTTCTTTTGTCACTACATAACGATTTCTATGCGCTGAACTTGTATCGCATACTTGCTTTGAAGGTTTCCCCGGGTTTTACGAAACAGTTTGGAAACTCGGGCTTATTGGGTGCATCCGGGAAATGCTGTGGTTCTAAGCACAAGGCACCAAGCTGATCGTCGGTTTTCAACCCGCCAGTATAAAACTGCAAACCCGGCAAGTTAGTAAATAACGACATAGCAATACCTGTATCAAGTGCTTTTACGGTTGCTTGTGGGGTATGCTCAGGCGTATCACGGAGTACATAGTTGTGGTCGTAGCCTCCCACCCTATCAAATAATGGATGGGAATTAGATTGCTCTGCCCTTTCTTTTATTGCTGTAGGTTTCGTGAAATCAAAGGGAGTATTGGCAACTTCGACCAGTTTTCCAGTTGGCAGCAAGGTGCTATCTGCGTCCGTTACTTTGTCAGCATCTATATGTAGCAATGTATTACCCACTTGCGGGTCGTTGCTCAACGTGAAGTAAGCATGCTGCGTGAAACTAAGCGGGGTTTCTTTGTCTGTGTTTGCGGTGATCACAAGAGATAACTCGTTGTTTTGATCAAGGGAATAGCATGCCTCTACATTAACAGTTCCGGGAAAGCCACCTTCCCCATCAGGACTAGTTAAGGTAAATGTTACAGCCACACTGTCTGTCGTCTCTTGGACGCTTGCCGCCCAAACCTTCTTATGAAATCCAGCTAGGCCGCCGTGTAGATTATGTTCACCGCCATTTTTATCTAAGGTGTACTCTGTTCCATTTAACGCAAACGAGCCATGTCCAATTCGGTTTGCGTAGCGTCCTACGATCGCACCGCGATAGCTCGGGTCATCTATATAGTCTTGTAGAGTCTCGAAAGTTTGGACACAACTTACCGATTCACCTTCTGCATTCGGGAAGTGAATTTCTTTAATAATTCCACCGTAGTTAAGCAAGGTAACTGACATGCCGTTGTCGTTAGTTAACGTAAAGGCGTTTATGACTTCGCCTTCAACTTCACCAAATGCAGATACATTTATTTTCATAACAAAATTTTTACCTTAAGACGTGCTTAGTAAACTGACGCGTTCCAACCTACCACACATTTTTTATACATTAATGAATAATGCAATCTTTCAGAATGCCTAGGAGGTTATACGTTTTCCATTCTTTTTTACAGCGGTTTGATTAACAATCATAGAAGGTAAAACCACTTAGGTAATCTAACGCTCTTCATCTCTCTAATGCATCTCAGCCCCGTAAAAGACACCACAAGCTAAGCGTTAGAATTTTATCTTTTTTTGTAAATATAATGTACGCTATGGCAATCAGGTCAATCGACACTCCACGCAATAAAACGAAGTTTGAAAGAAAATGGCAACAATAAAAGATATCGCCCAAGCCGCTGGCGTTTCATTAGCGACCGTATCAAGAGTTATTAATAATGGTCCTAAAGTGGGCAATGATACTCGCAAGCGTGTCAAAAAAATCATGGAAGAAATGGGTTATCGTCCCAACGCTAATGCGCGGGCACTTGTAACCAAACGTAGCGCATCTTTAGGCGTTGTCATTGCTGAGCTCCACGACCCATTTTTCGCTATGTTAGCCCACGGTGTGGAGTCCATTACTCGCAAAAATAACGTTCAAATTTTATTAAGTGCCGGCTCTATTGAAAAAGAGACTGAACTTCGCGCTATTGAAACACTGCTAGAGCATCGAGTAGAAGCCATGGTAGTGCACAGCAAAGCACTTGATGACGAGACCCTGATCGGTTTTGCAAACCAAGTTCCAGGCTTTGTATTAATTAACCGCTATATACCAGAAATAGCAAATCGTTGTGTGTGGCTTGATAACGTTACCGGTGGTCGCCTTATGGCGGAATATGCCATCAACCAAGGCCATGAACATGTCGCGGTGATAAGCAGTCAGTATCGCATAGACGATCCTAATCATCGCCTCGAAGGGATTAGAAACGCAGTTAACAATGCGAATTTAAGCTTGCCTGAAAGCATGATTGAGTATGCTACGCCCGATCAGGAAGGTGGTGAACTGGCAATGCAAAACTTGCTTGCTACTGGTGCAAAATTCACTGCTGTTTTGGCTTATAACGATGCTATGGCATCTGGTGCTATGACCATGCTGCAGGATCATGGTATTTCAGTTCCAGAACAAGTTTCTGTGATGGGATACGATGATGTGCTGTTAGCAAAGTACTGTCGTCCTAAATTAACGACTCTGCGTTATCCAGTAGAAATGATGGCGGCAAAAGCGGCGGAACTTGCATTGAAGTATGCATCGGGAAGCAAACCAGAAGATGGGCTTACCTTTAAATATACTCCTACAGTAGTAAAACGAGATTCAATGGTTAGGGTTTAGCTGTTCGTTTTCCTTTCAAAAATTAATAGACCAAAAAAAGTACCCGCCTATGGCGGGTATTTTATTTAATCACTTACAAGCCAGTTTGATGGATGATTAATCGTAATTCGATGTATAGTTGAGCAACTGTGTTCTAAAAATTTCATGACACGAAACTATTGACAAAAATACCCGCTTGATCGTTTTGCCTCGAACTTTTATCCCCAAAGAGCAAAATTGCCTGATCCTGCACAGCTTTACGATCAAAAAAGATTAAGATCGAGCACAGTTGCTCTACAGCGCTTGATTTAACTGACATTTCGTGATCCGACCAGAAAGTGGTGAAAAGATCGTGATCTGTTGTTCTATATGGCTATTAACAGACTTACCAACAAGGTTTTCCACTACTTATCCACAACGAGTAAGGTTTCTATTACTGAGTGAATCTTGCTAAAAACTGCTTGTACTCTTGTATGGCATAGTCACTTTTTAGCGTTGCGTTGTGCGTCGCACCAGGAATGACCGAAATATACTTTTCGCTACTTGATGCATCTTCTAATAGCTGCTGACTAATCGGGTAAGGCGTTATTTTGTCTTCCTCACCCACCACCAGCCATAGCGGTCCCTCATAGTGACGCAAGATTGGGGCTATTTGCATACTATGAACTTCATCGTGAAGCTTCATGTTTGTGAATGAATTAGAGAAGCCTGGCACCATGTTGGCAATTAAATCAGAGATATTATTGAAAGCGCCGTCTAATACTAAAGCGTCTATCTTTCTATTTGCAGCAACATAGCTTGCGAAATAGCTGCCTATACCTCGGCCGTGAACGATAGTGGGAATTGAGGCGTCAAACGCACTTGCTACATAGTCAAACTGGGTTAACGCATCTTGTTTAATAGCGTTAATACTTAAGTCCTTCGCTTTATCACTGGCTCCTACTCCCTGATAATCGAGCCACAATATATTAGCGGGCAACTTACCCAGTCTATGAATAACGCTGTTGTTTTCGCTTACAGGCATACGATTGTCTGCAAAGAAAACAATGTTAACAATAGGGTCAGGGTAAGAAACAGCAACGCCTCTCAAAGTTAACCCAGCGTCATTTTTAACTTCAACACGGGTTATGCCCGCCGAGGTTTTGTCTTTTTGAATTGCCGCGTGTAGCTTCGTAGTATCAAGGGGCTTTTGCTGAGTGTCTTGATAAAAGAAGGCCGAAGGGGACACGTTAATTGCGCACCCAATAAGTGACACACTTGCAACTACACTAATTACCGCGTTTTTTAAGCTCATCATTAAAGAACTGTCCGTGTTGAATGGTTATGGCGAAATTTTTATTCAGGTTACATAGGTGTAATGGTTGTGTCGCTGATCAAAAACTCGCTCAGCAAAATCAACAGTCCCACACCTATGCTAAACAAGCTGTAACAGTTTGCAACAGTTGTTCTGTTTCTTAGCGATACAAACTTTCTTATACTAAAGACAATATTACTTGCATAATTTATCTGCATAAAACAAAAATAATTTAATGAAAAGTAGAACATTTTCCATGTCTTACGCTACATCACCAGCTCGACTTATTGTTGCCTGTTGTGCCCTACCCTTACTTATTGCCTGCGAGTCTACGCCACCCGAGCTTGACTCATCATTAATTCCTGCGTCGCAGAGAAAAGACTATCAGCTAACCATGTCTAAAGCGAAAGCTTGTCCAATTAACTTGGCAGAACTAATCGACATACGGTCGAGTAAAGACTTGCTCGTTGGAAGCAGTAATGTAACAGAAGACACGCTCTATTCACTGCTACAGCAAAGCTTAGAAGCGATGAATGTCAGCCCAGATATTGAAGCAGCCAACAGCGTGAAAGTAGTACTAAACCGCGCGTTTATAAAAAGCTTAGGAAGTAATATGGTTGCCACCGTGGTGCTTAATGTTAAGTACAAACCTGACTATGCCGATGAGTATTCACCCGCCACCACCTTCAGAGGGCAAAGCATGAGTGTGAACGCCAGTGTCAGTGAAAAAGAGAGCAGTCAGATTGCTATCGATGCAATGAAAACCGCCATTGATGATGCCACCAAACGTATAAAGTCTTCACTGTTACACAACTGCGGAAATGCGCTAAGCGAACTAGAGGCGGTATAAGCCTAAGAAACTATAAAGTGAACGCGATTGAGTGAGCGTAAGCCCTAAGCTCGAACTTTCAATCAGGGTAAGATTCAGTAGATAAGCCGCGTATTGTCGACCATAAAGCACGCCATGCCACCGTCAACCGCCGCTTTTCGTCCCATGTCGGTATCTTCAAACACCACACAATGCTGTGGTGCTACACCCATTAATTCTGCCGCACGCACAAAGGTTTCAGGGTGAGGTTTACCTTGAGTGACGTCATCGGCTGTAACCAGCGCAGATAGTTGGGCTAGAAGGCCGTGTTCATTTAACACCATTTGAGCGTGCTGCCTATCTGAGCCTGTCCCCACTGCAATGGGCATGCTTCCCTTATAATGGTTAAACACGTCCAGGGTATCTGGGATAAGCCTTGGCAAATGGTCTAGCCCTTCAAACGCCTGTTTTTTATATAGAGCAACCTCTGCTGGATCGTGGCTTTTTCCATACTTTGCATTCATAAGATGTACGGTTTCAAAGGTAGGAACACCACCTAAACTGTATTGGTAGTCTCGGTCGAAGGGATAACCAAACGCATCGCACGTAAGCTGCCACGCATCAATATGCGCGCCCATTGAATCGACCAAGGTGCCATCCATATCAAAAATAATGGCTTTGTAGCTGCTTAGGTCAATCATGGTGTTCGCTTCCTTTTCAAAAATAGTGTGATGCTAACCTTTCATGGTTGCAATGCGATGAGCCACTATGCAGACAACACGTCTCGCGCTTTTACCGCATCAAAATCACGATCAACTTTCAGGTATACCGCGTTATTTTGGCTGTTTAATGTCACTTCCAACACACCAGGCACTAACAGCAGCTCGGCTTCAATGCTGGAAACATTTGAACTATCAAAATCTCCATTCATCATCACACGCTTAACCCGGCTCACTTCTTTAACACCAAGAATAATAAAAAGCCAAAGCAGAGTGCTAGCAGCACCAATGCCATAAGCTAACTCTTGCGACCAAATATCGGTGACGAAACCTGAAATTACACCGCCCAAAAATGCACCAAAAAATTGAAAACTGGCGTAGAGGCCCATGGCCGTTCCTTTTTGTCCCGCAGGCGCAATGCTCGACACCAATGCAGGGAAATTCGCTTCCAAATAATTAAAGCCAGTAAAGAAAAGCACCACGGCAGCGGTAACCCACCACCAGCTATGGTCCTCTAAACTCAGCGCCAAAAACGCGCCGCCCATTAATACAACGCCGGTTACAAGGAGCGATTTAGGCGTACGGCCTCTTGCTGCCCCCATCATGATAATTAGACCTACAATTGACGCGCCTAAAACGGGTAAGTAAACCGTCCAGTGACTATCTAGCGTCATATCAAAATTCAGTAGCGTTACGGGCAGTTGAACAAACAACAGCGTTATCATCATATGTAGAATCATCACGCTGATATTTAAACGCCATAACTGAGAAGAAAAGATTAAGCGCTTTAGCTGGTCTTTTTGTGGCAGTGTATCGCCACTGCTCAGCTGCACACCGTTTGGCACTACCCATTTAACCAGCGGCATGCAAAGAATCGCCAGAATACCAGTAATACCAAACACACCAGCAAGCCCGTAGCTGTTCGCAATAAGAGGTCCTAAAATAACGGCTAAATAGAATGAAAAGCCAATGGCTATGCCTATGATAGCTAACACTTTGGCTCGCTGACTTTCCCGGCTTACATCCGTAGCCAGCGCCATTATCGCTCCTGCAATTGCCCCAGCGCCTTGAAGAATACGCCCAACAATCATCATGGCCATACTGTCGGCGTTTGCTGCTACAAAGCTTCCTAATGCAAATACAGCAAGCCCTAGCAAAATAACGGGTTTACGCCCCCATTTGTCAGACATCATACCCATAGGAATTTGCAGCGCAGCTTGGGTTAGGCCATATCCACCCACGGCAAGTCCTACCAACAGCGGCGAGTAATCCGGGTAGTCCATTGCGGCTACAGCCAACACGGGCATAACCATGAACAGCCCCATCATGCGTAATACGTAAACGGAGGCGAGTGCAAGCGCAGCGCGTAATTCCAAAACGTTCAAAGCGTCTGTTTCCCTCAATAAATAAAATCAAAAAAACATAAAAGCGCGCAGAGAACACCTGTTTCTGCTGCATTAAGAATAAGGTCGCGAAGTGTAGCATAATACAATTGGTATTTTCTTCTGCTCGCGAGGTAGATTTAGCCCTCTCGCACTACTCTTTTTCTTACTAGGGGTTTAAAAGTGGGGATAAAATCACCCTTTTGCAATGTCGATAAGCGAGAGCTAATCGTAAGCTTATGTCCGTGAGGTGATCTGCTTACTCCGCTTACAGTATAACTTG
>NZ_JAFLMX010000220.1:0-24931 GCF_017849675.1 Alteromonas sp. AO-Serp | reverse complement strand
TGTAGTTCGGTCTCGTGGGCTGGGTGATTTGTATAAGAGTCAGGCATAAAAGCATGCAATTATAATGTGTTTTTTAGCGAGCTTTTGCACTAAAAAGAGCAGAGGTTACGCCCGGTTGTCCGTCTATACTTAAAATGTGTGTCGAGTGAGCTGAGTGCTTAACAACCTCATGGTTTACAACGGCTTTTTCATTGAGTGCTTTCGGCGCCCTACGGTTACCTTCTGGCTTTGGGTTGTGAATAGGCTCGTAAGCAGGGTTGTCCTGAGCAACGCCAGTGCTGCTTTCAATTTTTTGTGCACTAGCGTGTGGGGAAGCAAGGGGCTTTTTTCCAGGTAAGGTTAAATCAAGGATGACGGCGGTAAGGCCGGCCGAGGTTACTGGAGAAAGTAAGATATTTTCAAGCCATGAAGGCAATTCAGAAAGGGCTTCTGGTACCATCATTACACCAATCGCCATACCTAGCGCACACGCTGTCACCAAGCTACTGCGCCTATCAAGCGCGTAGCTGGCTAAAAGCTTTAAACCGCCCACGGCCACCATGGCAAACATAACCAGAGTAGCACCGCCAAGAACTGGCTTGGGAATAGCCTGCAGCACACCACCTACAATGGGAAAGAACCCAATAACAACGAATAGCGCTGCAACAAAAAAGCCGACCTTACGGCTGGCGATGCCGGTTAATTGGATAACCCCGTTATTCTGGCCAAATGTAGTATTTGGAAAGGTGTTGAACATGCCAGCAAGTAACGAATTAACGCCGTCGCCCAAAATCCCGCCTTTCACTCTTGCAAGATAAATCGGGCCGCTCACAGGCTGCTTACAGAAAAGGCTATTTGCGGTTAAGTCGCCGGCCGTTTCTATTGCACTAAACAAATAGATGAGCGCGATAGGTAAAAAGAGAGTGATATCAAATGCAATGCCAAAGGCAAAAGGGGTGGGGATCGCTACGACGGAAAGCGAAGCAAGGCCGCTGAAATCTAATCCTTTTGTAATGCCGACATAGGTTGCGCCAATCGCCATACCTATAAAGATGGCACTCAAACGCAGCCAATGATTTGTTGAGGCGTTCAAGAAAACAATAATGAGCAACACGCCAAGGCCGACGGCTAAGTTTTCTGTGCTGGCGAAGTCAGCAGCGTGAAAGCCGCCCGCAAGGTCAGTCATGCCTACGTTTATCAAGCTTAGCCCAATAGCGGTTATCACAATTCCTGTAGTTAATGGTGTAATGATACGTTTGAGTTTATGTACAAATAGACTGAACACCACTTCGACCATGGCACCCGCCATAGTTAATCCAAACAACAAAGACAAGACATCTTCGGGTGTTCCTCCATCCGCCTTGACCTGATTTCCTGCCAGTATCAACGCGCTAATAAACGCAAAACTGGTACCTTGGATGGCTACCAATCCACTGCCTACCGGGCCTATACGCTTTGTTTGAATTGCCGTGCCTAAGCCGCTTACAAACAAGGCCATACTGATAAGATAAGGCGTGTATTCAGTAAGGCCCAGTGTTGATGTAACAATAAGAGTCGGGGTAATGACACCGACAAAGCTTGCAAGTAAATGCTGAAATGCCGCGGTAAGTGAAGGAAGAAATGCCGGACTATCATGTAAATCGTAAAGTAGTTCGCTGTGATTTGAAGACATGGTTATTTCCTTGTTATTTCCTTGTTATTTCCTTCATTGGCGCAGACCGAGGCGGCAAACTCGCAGATGAAATCACTGTAGCGTTCCACGTTGCTGTTAAGAGGATGTACTTTGCTGTTTGCAGAAGGTATTTGGTTAGCGCTTTCCGCTATCAAGGCTAAAAACTGTGTTAGATCTCGGTTTAGCTCAGTAAGTAGTTGCTCTTTTTTCTCGCCTTGTAAAAAGCTGTACTTGATACTGTTTTGACTTAATGTAACTAGCTCACTCCAGCTTAGATTGAACTGGGTAAACGCCAGGTAATATTCATCTGTGAGTGTGGCATCCCACATCCCTCGGTCGTCGGTTGAAAGTGCAGTGGGTACACCGGTTCTTAAAAGTTGAGGAAAGGGATGAGCGCTCAAATCATCGATGTATTCTAACTTTAGGTTTGAAATTAAATTGGTTTCAATCAAATAGCGGTTATGGCGCATGAGCAAATACGTTGAAGGATCTTTTAGCAGATTAATGCCATGGCCTATTCGCTCTGCGCCTAACAATAAGGTGTCGCGAATATTGGTATCTGTATGCTCAGATTCACCTGCATGAAAGGAGAGGCGAATGGCTGGATATTGAGCTCTAAGTCTCGTTATGGGCGCTAAAAAGCGCGTGGGTTGACCTCGGGGATCGTCCTCCCTGCCAACCAAATTTATCCCTACATACCATTTTCTATTGGCGTCTACGAATTTGAAGATCCAGTCTAGTTGAGCTTCAATGTTGTCAGTAAAACGAACCAAGGCATATTGAAAACGAACGGTGACACCAGTAGCTTTCGCTGGTTCGCTATCGAGCATGTCTGTAATAACTTTGAGCGCTTCAGCAGGGGGAAAGCGGCTCCCGTCTGCGCGATTCATAAACCTAACGTTCATTTGCGTTTCTAAATAGCGCACATTTTCTTGTTGATACAGCTGCATGTTTCTAAGCAGAACCTGCGCTGTAATATAGGGGTTTTGAGTAAGCTCGCTTAAACGCTGCCAGTGAAACTCAAAAAACTCCTCTCGACCTTCTTCTGGCTTATCAAGTTCAACACTATTGATAAACGCTTCTTGTTCTTTGTTACTTAGGGCATTCAGCGCTTTATATTGCTTTTGCTTACATTTCGTTAGTTTAGAGTGGGTAGTGTTAGAAATAGTATGAAACAACGGCGCCGAGTCACACTCGCTATGATTTATCTTAGTGAAGTACTGATAGCCGCCGTTTAGTGCTTGATTAGTTGCTAGCTCATACCACCATTTGCCGTACGCCGAGCCTGATAAGTGATGGTGCAAGTCACCGCCTTTTGGAAACTGTTTGAGTAGTTGATAGGTCTGTGAATCGGTCAATGACTGAGTATATTGCTTAAACCAACTGTTTGCGTCTTCTTCAGTAGGAAAGGGGCTTGCGGCGGAATAAAGACCAACAAAGGATAAAGACAAAATGAACAGGGTTCGTACAACAAATGACATGAGCAATTTTTCTTGGCAATAGTTGCTCTATGGTTGCAAGATATTGACCAGTTGGTCTGCTTGGTGATGTGTTTTTAAGTTGTTGTTTTAAAGTGTTTTTTATGTGGATTTGGGTCAGGAGCAAACAATTAGGCAATTCGTAAGCCCCATTTTGGTGCCTAAACAAAAAAATGCGCTAAATTAGCGCATTTTTTCAGAGCAGTGCGAACGGTCGTTTTATAGGACTACGCCTTCATCTAACGTCACAAAAATTGAGTGGCGCACTTCATTGTACATTGCGCGGGAACAATGGCCTTCGCCTTCTGTGTCTTCTAGCAATAGTACGTCACCTGCTCCAAACACATGTCGCTCACCGTTAGACACCGTAAATTCAGCACGCCCTTTAATTATGAAAAGGAGTTGTCGCGCCGGCGCTGGATGCCACTTAAAATCATAATCTGCAGGGGTTTCGCGAAAAATGATCTTATCGGCTCCAAATTTTTCTGAAAGCATGCCGATAGGACCGCCGTCTTTTAGCGCAATCTCCACTTCGCCAAAGTGACTTTTGCCTGCTTCATCGTTGTAAATCCTTGTTATTTTCATTATTAACCCTTCATTGAAACTTTGCTGATTTGACCACTACGTATGCTTGAGCTTGCTAATGGTTTTATAAAGTACTGACAAACTTGCGGCCACGTCATCAATGGTAATAGATTCTGCAGGGTGGTGACTTATTCCGCCCTTACAACGTGTAAACAACATGGCCACAGGGCAAATATCTGCAATGGCCATAGCGTCATGACCTGCACCCGAGGCAAGTACTCTTGGCTTAATTCCGCTTTCTTCTACGCCTCGAACTAGCGCTTCTTTTAGCTGGCTATCGCAATGCAGCGCAGGTGCGCTGTGGGTTTGCTCCCGTGTTAGCGTTATTTGTCTTGCATGCGCAATGGCATCAAACTTTTGCAATATTTCTGCCAATACAGAATCTCGCAATTCATCATCTTCGCTTCTGATATCGAGAGAAAAACGTGTGCGACCAGAAATGACGTTAACGCCGTTTGGCGCATTCTCAATTTTACCTACCGTGGCTACAACGCCCGGACGCTGCAAGCTTATGCTCTCTACAGCCAATAGCATCTCTGCACTTGCGCACAGTGCATCTCGTCGCATAGACATTGGCACAGTGCCAGCGTGACCCGCCATGCCTTCTACTGAAAAATTAAAACGTTTTGCACCAGCAATAGCACTGACAACGCCAACAGGCAGATTTTCTTGCTCTAAAACAGGGCCTTGTTCAATGTGAAGTTCTATGTAACCCAAAATGTCGGTACGGGAAATAGCGGCACTGTTTACTGCATCGAAACTAAGACCGAAGTTCGCCATGGCTTGCTCTAAGTTCACGCCATTTTCATCTTTTAGATGACGCCATTGCTCTTGCCACTTACCGGTGAGCGCGCGGCTTCCTAAAAGGGTGGTGCCAAATCGCGTGCCTTCTTCATCACAAAAACCCACAATATCGATATGAAAAGGGAACTTGGTTTGCGTGCCGTCAAACATAGCGACCAGCGAAATAGCGGCGACCACGCCTAGCATGCCGTCGTACTTTCCGCCGTTAGGCACAGTGTCGAGGTGGCTACCTAGAATTAATCGCGGTGCGTTGGGCACGCTTGATGTATAGCGCCCCCATATATTGCCAACGGCGTCTTGCCAGGTGGTCATTCCGGCTTCAATCATCCACCCTGAGGCGAGTTGATTTGCAAGCTTGTGTTGTTCGGTCAAATAGCGCCTGTCTAAACAGGCTGGGTCCTGGCTTAAGGTGCCTAATGTTTCGCACCTTGCCATAACTTGCGTAGCCAATTCAGCAAATTCTGCGAATTCACCCATTGGTGACTCCCGCCGCTTTAGCCTTAGCATAAACGCTAAGCGCAGCATCTACCCCTTTACCGGCAGGTAGCGCAAACCCTTGCATACGAAGCACAGTTTCAAGGGACTGAAGGGTATGTAACACGGCATCTTCTCTGGCGTTATAGCCCATAGTGCCAATGCGCCAAATTTTTCCTTTTAGCGGACCAAAACTAGTGCCTATTTCAATGTTAAAACGCAGAAGTAAGGTTTCGCGTACCTCTTCGCCATGAACACCCTCGGGAATATGAACACCTACAACGTTGTACATTTTGTGTTCCAGGTCACCGAAGGGCTCAAGTCCCATGGCCTGAATACCGGCTAGCATCGCGTCGCCCGCTACTTTGTGACGAGCAACCACGTTCACCTGGCCTTCTTCTAAATGCAGGCGCGCGCATTCACGGGCGCAATAGAGCATACTGGCCGCTTCGGTGTGGTGATTTAGTCGCTCCTCGCCCCAATAATCCATGATCATGGGCAAGTCGAAGTAGTTAGAACGAATTTTAGGGCCACGCGCAGCTTCATGGTGAGCATCGCGAATGCCGGCTTCAACGTGGTGACGGGTACGCACGGTTTTAACAAACTTGTCGCTTAGTGTAATAGGAGCACTGCCTGATGGGCCTCCTAAGCACTTTTGCAGGCCAACTGACACCGCATCTAATTTCCAAGCATCAACGTCTAGCGGGTTCCCACCTATTGACGCTGTTGCATCGCAGTAAAACAACACATCGTTTGCTTCACAAATCGCGCCAATTTCTGCAAGCGGTTGCAGCATGGTGGTGGACGTATCCCCTTGAACAATGGCAAGCAGTTTTGGTTTTACGTCTTTTATCGCCTTTTCAATCTGTTCAGGCGTAAACACTTCGCCCCACGGCACTTCAATGGTGTGAACTTCAGCGTCGGCGCGCTCTGCAATTTCAGCAAGCAAATGCCCAAAACGCCCGAAGATAGGTACGAGGACTTTATCGCCTGGCTCAATTGCCGATACCAATACAGCTTCAATTCCAGCGCGCGACGTACCGTCAACCAAGAAGGTTTGCTGGTTTTTCGTATTGAAAACATCGCGGTAAAGTTGCATCACCTCGTTCATGTAGCCAGTCATTACAGGGTCATATTGACCTACTAACTGGGTAGACATCGCGCTTAACACACGGGGGTAACAGTTAATTGGGCCCGGGCCCATTAGCAAGCGAGGCGGCGGGGATAGTGGAGCAAACGTTCTGTTAGAAGCTTCTTTAGACATGTGGGCACTCCTAGATAAGCACTTGCGCTAGCATGCGCAAGCCAGTGATGATGAGAACAACGGCGAAGATTTTCTTAAGTAAGCCAGCGTCTAGCTTGTTGGCTATGCTTGCTCCGACAGGCGCAAATAACACGGTGAGCGGAACAATGCAGACAAACCCCAGCAAGTTTACATAGCCGTACGTAGCGAAGGGAGCGTCAACAGGAGTGGTACCAACAAATAGCAGCGTGAGTGCCGCTGGAAGCGAAATAATTAAACCGACTGCAGCAGCGGTACCCACCGCTTTGTGTGCTGGGTAGTTACAAAATGTGAGAGTCGGCACGGTTAACGTACCGCCACCAATGCCTACCATAGAACTAAATAGGCCAATGCAGGTTGCCATAATCGACTGACCCGCGCGGCCCGGTAGCCCTTTAAATAGCGCGTCTTTCTTGCCAATAAGCATATTAATGGCAGACAAGGTTGCAATAATGCCAAACAGTAAGGTAAGGAACGTCGGGTTAACAGCCGTCACCGCATAGCTTCCGGCAAGCACGCCAATTAAAATGAACACTGCCCACGCTTTTAGCAACGCAAAGTCTACATTGCCCTTACTGTGATGAGCACGAATAGAGCTTACTGAAGTAGGGACGATGGTTGCCAATGACGTGGCCGTGGCTATTACCATTGCGCTCTCAGGGGACACACCAAGGGCTTGGAACAAGAAAAACAGTACCGGCACAATAACAATGCCTCCACCTACGCCAAGCATTCCTGCTAGTATGCCTGCGAACACGCCTGTTCCCGCAAGCGATAATATAACCGTTAGGTTATCCATTAAAAACTGCATGTGATTTCTTTCTCTTTAACGTTTATTGGTTTAACTATTTGTCAGTGCTGCGTCTTAGCCACTGCGAATAAACTAGCGGTGTCCAAGGTAGGCTTTGCCGTCACTTCTTGGGTCGCTTGCGCCACTCACTGTACCTTCTGTGTCGCGAATGATTGCACCAGCATGACCCATGAGTTCGTTGCAAGGATCTACCGTCACCATATCGTGGCCCCGTGCCAGTAAGCTCTCACCTACGTACTCAACTAAGTCACGCTCTGCTTTTAAGTTGTGACTCTGATCGCCCCAGGTTCTACCAAGTAGCCAACGGCCGAGGGAAATAGCTTTGGCGATAGGTTGGCCGTGGTAGACATGACGAGCAAACAGCGCCGCTTGGGTTTGAGGCTGACCTTCACCACCCATGGTGCCGTAACTCATGCGTCGACCGTCGACAAGCTCAGCGAAAGCGGGGTTAAGTGTGTGAAATGGTTTCAAGCCTGGGGTCAAATATTGGTTACTGTTTGGATCGAGTGAAAACGAAGTGCCACGGTTGTTCCAAACAATGCCTGTTTGCGGGCTCACTACGCCAGAGCCGAACTCCCAGTAAAGTGACTGTATGTAGCTCACCATTCGGCCTTCAGAATCGCAGCAACCCATCCAAATAGTATCGCCGTGCTTGGCTTCATGGGGCCAAGGAAGTGCTTTATCTAATGAGATGTTCTTCACCATTTCATCAAGCACATCGTCACTTAACAGGCTTTGAAGACTAACAGGCGTACGAGATGGGTCGGTTACGTTCGCGTTACGTGCAATGAAGGCTTGTTTCGTGCATTCAATAAGTAAATGCACCATGTCTGCATCGGTGCTGCCCAAATGCTGAACTTTGTCGTACAAGGCTAAAATAATGAGCGACGCTACACCTTGTGTGGGCGCCGGCAAGTTATAAAGCTTGCCTTTGCTGGTGGACACTGACAATGGCTCAACAATTGTCGCTTTGTAATTGTTAAAATCTTCAAGGCGAATAGGGGAGCCGGCAGCTTCTAAGTCTTCAGCCAGCTGTGAAGCTAACTCACCGTGGTAAAAATCATCTAACCCTTTTTCTGCTAAATGCTTCAAAGTTTCAGAGAGCTTTGTTAGCTTTAAAATTTTACCTTTTTTAAGGGCTTTCCCCTTAATCAAAAACTGAGCGAAATTTTCATCCGCACTTAGCTCGTCAAAGGTTTTGTTGCTGGCATCCACCAAGCTCTGGGTAACTTCAATTCCCCAGTTAGCTTGACTGATCGCCGTATCGAACAATGTACTTAACGGTAGACCGCTTTGCCATTTGTGACTTAATTCAAGCGCGGCTTGCCAACCAGCAACTGCGCCTGCCATGGTTAATGCTGACTTTCCGCCTCGGCTAGGTATGGCATCGCTACCCTCGTAGAAAGAAGGTGTCGCGCCCTTTGCTGCTACGCCAGATGCATCAATGCCAATCGGCTTTTTACCAGGTTCACTGATTAGCCAAAATCCATCTCCGCCCATGCCATTCATGTGCGGGTATTCAACCGCGATAGATGCTGCAGCAGCTACCATAGCTTCAATAGCGGTGCCGCCTTTTTCTAATATGTTTAAGCCCACTTGCGATGCCGCAAAGTGAGGGGCAGTAAACGCTATATTTGGTTTTTCACTCATTTTTAATTCCTTCAAAAACTCGGCAACCGCGCAGTCAGTTTAAGCCCAAATCAGGCAAAATGACGGGCGCTTAGGTCTTACTTCCGCTTTCTAGTTTCAACTTGAATGCGATAGGGCGCTATTGCTTTTTTTAAGTGCAACTTAAAAAAACAGGCGCGCTTTACACGTTTAGCGAGTGGTTAGCTTTTTTGCTAACGCGAGAAGTGCAAGATCGTTGCCTTTTTTGCCCACTAGCGATAATCCGCATGGGGCGTTGTGTAGGGTAAACAATGGCAAATGAAGTTGGGGTAATCCCGCAAGCCCAGCTATCGCCGTGAGTGCGAGCAGAGCGTTTCTATCATTTGCCAGCGTTGTTTCATCGGCATCACATCGAGGTGCTACACCGGGTGTCGTGGGAATAATCAATACATCTATTTCTTCAAATAGAGCATTTAAATGATTGATTACCACAGATTGTTGCGCTTTAGCTTGTTCTACTTCTTGCGTTGTTATGGTTTTACACCAATTCAAGCGCAACATTATATCTTTGGCGATATCGGGTTGAGTGTATTCAATCCATTCGCCATGTTGCTGCCATATTTCATTGCCCTGTAAGGTACGAAAGGTAGCGGCAGTTTGTAAGGTTTTTAAATCTAGCTGTGTCTCTGACAATACAATACAGTCGTTGTTATCAGCCAGCGCTGCAAGCCATGTTTTGCACAGCGATTTGTGAGCGGCCTGCTCAAATAAATGCGCTGCTATACCAAATCGAGGCGAACCTGATATTTCACTTTGTGTTGCGCTATCTATGCAGACATTGGCAACCTTAGTCAGCGTGTTTAGGTCGCGTGTCATCCAGCCCACGGTATCAAACGACGGGGCAAGTGCCACCATATTGTCGCAGGCCACAACGCTGTGCGTGGTGCGAAGCCCCCATAACCCTTGATAGCTAGACGGTACGCGAATAGAGCCGCCGGTGTCGGTGCCAAGCCCTATGTCGGCAAGGTGCGCGCTAACGGCTACCGCTGAACCTGACGAAGAACCACCAGGTATATGAGCTGGTGCCACTGGATTTACCAGTGTTTCGTGGTGCTTATTCTGCCCGTGTAAACTGTAGGCAAGTTCATCAGTGATGGTTTTGCCTTTGAACGCGGCACCCGCTTGAAGCATCTTTGCTACGCAACGATTTGTGTTTTTCGGAATCGCGTGTGTGGCTAACCAATCAGGATTTCCTGCTGCGGTTGGTAATCCTTCAATGTGAAACAAATCTTTTACTGCCAGACCTAGTCCGCTAAGCGGCAATTTACTTTGACTTTTTGCCTGATTCAGCGCTTTTCCTGACGCCGAAAATGCGTCATCTTTAACACTACCGTCAAGACTGAATGCGATTTCTAGGTTTTTAATTGCCTGTGTGAACTTGGCATCACAGGGCTTCAGTACAAAAGGAGAGCTCACAGCGCGTTACTTATTCGTTATTGTTTCTTTATTCGTCTTTAGATTAATGAAACAACTGTTTCATTAAAAAGTCAAGAGAGACGAACGTTACTTCCTTGGGCATTTTAGTACGTACATTATTTTCTGTGAGTTACATAATTGGTAAAGCGCTGAGTAAATTGATAAAAAACTAGATAAGTTTCTAGAAACCTTGGGGGTTTTGCTTCAGGTATGCAACTTCTTCTGGTGTCGACTCGCGCCCTAAAATTCGGTTGCGGTGGGGGTAGCGGCCAAACATTTCAATAATCTGTTGATGGCGCTTTTCAAAGGAGAATTCTCTTTCAAGGCCTTCTTGTGAAAATAGTTCCAATGCGACGTCGTGGATTGCGAGTGATTCACTATGCATAAACGGCATATACAGAAACGCGCGCTGCTGCGGTGTAAGTACCTTATCGGCTTCAACACTTACCGCTTCTTGCGCAAGAACCAAAGCAATGCTGTCTGCACTGAATGCATCTTTGTCATTGCGATGAATATTTCGCGAGAATTGATCGAGAAGAATTATTTCGGCAAGACGACCGGTAGCCGTCGCTCGCCAAGGCCACAACTCGCCCTTTATGGCTGCTGCACGCAATTTTGAAAATCGCGAAGTGATCGTTTTATCTAGTGCTGCATCTTCCTTAAACCATTGCTCTGGGGAGAGTTCTCCAAACCAAAAGTCTAGCACACCGTTAGCTTCTTCCATGACTACTTGCGTTTTATCCATATCAACTCCAACCACACGCTTTTAGCAGTGAAATTAAATTAACAGGTACGTTTTTATGCATTAAAACCCAAAATAAGCGTTGTGAATTAATACTTATACCCATTTTTAAGCGCTTTAGTTCCCTTTACGCTTGCAAAATAACAATTTTCTGCTATCTGCTCTCTTTATAGTATTGCTTAAAAAGTGTTCTGTGGGAAGGGTTAACGCTTTGGACTTTCTAGCTCATCCATTTGAATGTAGATGTCAGTAATCGCGTCGACGCGGTCTGCGGCCTGGCTTCCTAATACTTCGTAGGTAAGGTTACACAGTGATGCAACCAGGCTCATTGGAGCCGCGTAACTATCAAAAGGCGAGTCACTGCCAATGTGGGTAACCAGCAGGTGGTCGACATCGTGACGATATCCTTGGCCCGTTGGATCGGTAATTAATACGGTTTTACAGTGTTTAATGCTATTTAAAACAAACTTGAATTGTCGGGTTCTACGACGAAAACCAAAAAGTACGACAAGATCATTTTCGGTTAGGTCGATAATATCTTCACTAAGTGTTTGACCGGGCTGGGGAAGCACACGGACCGACGCACGAATTTGTTTGAGCTGCTGCCTAAAATGAAGTGCAATGGGGTAGGCGTTTCTAAAACCAATCAAGGTGACCTGGCCTGCTGATGCCAGCAATTTAGCAATATCTGTCAACGCCTCTGAGGAAGTGCTTTCAAATGTATTGGCCAAATTCTTACTATCATTCTCATGCTGAAGTACGCCACTTGAAGGGCTTACAACAGGCACGCCTTGCTCACGTAGCTGAACAAGCGCCTCTTTAGCTTGCTGATGCGAGTCAAAACCCAGCTGGCGAAAGAAGCGACTGACTGTGGCCTTTGACGTCCCCGTTTTTTCTGCAATTAAAGACGTAGATTGACTTAATACTGCGATAGGATTCTGCTGAATATAATGCGCAATAGCCTTGCCCGAAGGGGACAAAGAGGCATAGTGGTTTTCAATTTGCTGTAAAACGTCGCTAGGGCTATTTTTTGTCATTGGTATCGCCTTATACATCTTATGCAATTATTTCACGACTTTTGTGCGATATACAAACACTACCTGAATTCAACGCGTTCACGTACTTCAAAATAGATTTTTCGAAGCCGATTATTGAAGTAGAACACTATAATGAGCGTTGTTGCTTATTACTAAAAAACGCTTACAAGTTTCCACTGCTCTTAAAAAATCTTATCTATATAAAGAGTTACGAATGCGCAGTAAAGAATAAGGCTAAAGTAGCACTTAATTGATCACTCATGCTTTGCAAATTGGCACTACACTTTCATAGACATAAACCGTAAAAATTCACAAAAGTGTCATCGGTTGGTAATTATCTTGTTGGTTTAGCATCGATTCTAGTTAACAAAAACGTTTGGGGAATCGATCAGCGAATCTAGCATGATCGAGAGAAAGAGGTGAGTTGTGGCAAAGCTGTGGTCAGAATTGATCTTGCTCTTTGTGGTGATTCCCTTTGCCGTTCTCTACTGGATAAAGCATTTTGCAAATTATCTCATGCCTATTTTAGGTGTTATGGGACTTTGTTGCTTAGCTATCTTGTTAGCAGATAAGCAATTTAAACGCATTAAATTGTGGCATTGGGAAGACTATCGAACGCATTTAAAAAGTACGCTAAGGTTATTTTTGCCTTGGGCGAGCTTACTGGCGCTGGTAGTTTACTTTTTTAAACCGGAATTGTTCCTACATTGGCCTATGAACCAGCCATGGATGTGGATAGCTACATTATTGATTTATCCGTTAGTGTCGGTCATCCCGCAAGAGATCATTTTTCGAACGTACTTTTTTCACCGTTACAAGCGAATACTGCCTTCGAAATATGCAAGGTGGGCCTTAAGTACTTTTTTATTTGGTTTAGCCCACTTAGTGTACGGTAACTGGATTGCTGTAGTCATTTCTTGGATTGGCGGTGGCATTTTCGGTTATAGGTATATGCAAACTAACTCGACGCCCGTGGTGGTTATAGAACACGCTATATGGGGCAGTTTTTTATTTACCATCGGGCTGGGATCTTATTTAGTTATCGCGTCGTAGTTATTTATATTAAAAACCGAAACACATGAACGCCAAGGAGTGAGGTGATGTTCAGTGCGCAACAAATATTACAACCCTCTATTTTAAATAAGCGAACGAGGCTTCCTTTCTCGCAAACCGACAGCGAACCTTTTATACAAACTTTGCTTCAACAAAGTGACGAAGGTGGCGCAATAAGCAGTTTATCAAGTGCACAGTCGCTACTCTCTCAGCTTTGGGAGAACTTTGTTTATCGTTTACCGGGGTTGGCGCTAGGTTTAGTTATCATGGCGGCGTTTATCCTTTTAGCGCCACATATTGCCAAGGTTTTAGTTAAACCGTTAACCCGTACGACCACATCTCCACTGCTGCGCTCAGTCATTCAAAGAAGCGTCAGTTTAGTCTTAATTTTACTCGGTATTTATCTATTTTTGTTCTTAGCTGGGCTCACCGGATTTGCAATCGCGGTGGTGAGTGGTACAGGTGTGGTAGGGCTTATTCTTGGTTTCGCCTTTCGCGACATCGCCGAGAACTTTATTTCAAGCCTACTGCTTACTATTCAACGCCCTTTTAGAATAGGGGATATCGTACAAATCAACGATTTCACCGGCATCATTCAGAAAGTTACGGCACGTGCGACTACACTGGTGGATTTTGACGGCAACCATATTCAAATACCTAACGCAACTATTTACAAAGGGGTAATCAAAAACCTTACGGCCAACCCGCTAATGCGTGGGCAGTTTGTTATTGGCGTGGGTTACGATGCTGATATACAACACGCACAGCAGATGGCGCAAGAAATTACGTCAGCACAAGACAACGTGTTAATCGACCCTGAACCGCAAATTCTTATCGACGAATTAGGCCCCTCGACCTACAACATCAAGGTTTATTTTTGGGTGGATGTAGAGAAAACGAGTGTACTAAAAATGGCATCGGTGCTGATGCGTAAAATCACCCAAGCCTTCTTAGAGGCGAATATCAGTATGCCTGATGATGCGAGAGAGCGCATTTTCCCTGAGGGTATGCATATTTACCAGGCTTCCGAGAAAGACGCTTCAAGCGCTCGCCCTTCTGAAAATGAAGCAAATGAGTTAAGTGAAATAACAACAGGCCAAAAGAACGTAAAAAGCTTGGATAGCGAAAAGAATAGTGGAGCCACAGAAAATAGAAACGAAAGATCAAGTGCTAAAGGGGCTGGAAATTCGCGTCCACAAGAATCGAAAATTAATGATGATGTGTCTTCCGAAGCTCATGAAATACGTGAGCAGGCTCGGAATTCGAGAGATCCGGAAGCAGGAGAAAATATTCTGTAATATTTGTTATGTGAAGGATTATTGGAATGTGTCACTTGCCCTCTTTTGGAATCTAGAAGGGAACCGAACATATTGAACGTGCTGCAGCAAAGCTGGCTAGAGGTGAGGAGATGTTCAGCAAAAGCTGGGCTGGTGGATTTGCTCGTCGCGCTATTAAACAGGCACGACGGGCGATAGATTACATCTACCAAGGAATCCTTGCCATAAGTTGACATGCGCTTTCATGACGCTGCTGTATTGATTGAATCCGTCTTGTGACTGTTGCCTGATATAGCGTTTGAATTCCTCGTGCAGCGACGGCTGCGCAAGCCAGTCTTCCCATAATGGCGCTAGTTTGTAATGGTATTGATTTACCAAACTTCCTACAGGTTGTATTTCCTCAATAAAGAAAAGATAGAATACATTACGCAATATTTTTGCTTTGTCGCTAGCGCGGCCTTCTGGGCAGCTTACAGCATCAAGCTCGGTTTCAAGCATATTCGTAAGCAATGAGAGGTTTTGCGTTAAGGTTTGTTGTGTATGCCAAAGTGTAGCGGGTAACCTGGCTGAGCGTATAATTTTTAACTGTTGTTCAAGCTCGCTGCTCTCAATAATACTCTCACTATTATTTTCATTCGTAGCCTCTGTTTCTGTATCGCTCGATGCTGTATTGGAAGAATACATATCGCTCAAGAGCAATTCTTTGTTACTTAAGCTGTTGATGTAATAAAGCGCGTTTACGCTAGAAAGTGCATCTCTATTATTTTCAACTGAGAAAAGACGTTCAGGTGTATTAAGCGCCAGACGCAATTCTTGGCTCCCTTGGACTAGGTTTGCCCACGTTTTACTGTAGTCTTGTATCTTTTGTTCACGCCACGATGCGATGGTTGCTGCCAGTGCCGCGTTTCTCTGGTTAGACTCGTTTTCTTTCGTGAGCGCTGCTTCACAGCTGTTGAGTACATTAAGCAGCTTGCTCTCATAAACAAGCCGCTGTGATGGCAGCTGACTTTTTCCTAGCGAAGTATTGCGTTCGGCAACCACTGTGCCTAACTCACAATCTTGCAGCGCATAAAATTCACGCAGGTTTATATTCACGCCCTCAATAGCGTGTTTAAGCGTGGCGGAGTCTGCAAGTTTGGGAAGCGGGGTGGTAATCTTATCGTTAAACGAATCGGGGAGGGGCGTATCGAGTACACGCGAGAGTCGTGCGGCGTAATCGTCAATGCTTTGCTTTACGGTACTACCGCCAAAACAGCCTAGCAAAGCAAACATGGCAACGCTGATGACACCAGCGCGGCAAGCGTTTCTTAGTTGCGAAACTTTTGGGGGCCATGGTTTTACTAGGGAAATATTCACGCGGAGGCACCAGTATGAAGTCCGCGCCCGCCATCGACATAAATGATTTGTCCAGTGATGTAAGGGGCTGATGCCAAGAACGACAATGTTTTAGCAATATCATTTGGTGTACCTAGTTCACCCAGTGGAATGCTCGATATCAGTTTGTCTTTTTCGTCCTCGTCCATTTCCCGTTCTGGCCACAAAATTGCCCCTGGCGCAATACCATTTACGCGAACGTTGGGAGCTAAGTCTATAGCTAACGATTGGGTTAGTGAGGCAAGACCGGATTTAGCAATGAGGTAAACACTGTGTTTGGGGAGTGGACGGTCGATATGCATGTCGACCATATTGATAATGCAGCCTTTACTTACCGCTAATGCGGGTGCCAATGCTTGTGACAAAAACAATGGCCCCTTCACGTTACTGCCTATCAGAGATACCCAGTCGTCTTCTGAAATTTCGCCCACTGGAGTGGGGTAAAAACTAGAAGCATTATTTACTAAAACGTTTAACTGACCCCAAATGTCTAATGCTCGTTGCCCAAGTGCACTTACTTCGTCTGAATTACAAAGGTTGGCTTGGAGACAGGTAGCAGAGTCCTCCCGCTGACTATTTAGCTTTTCAGCCAGTGCAAGTGCCTCGTCTTTAGAATGCCCATAATGGATAATAACGCGATAGCCTTCGCTATGAAGCTGACACGCCATGGCGGCGCCAATTCGCTTTGCTGCCCCGGTAATGAGTGCTACAGGGCCTGAGTTTGTCATAATAAAAGCTACTCTCTATTTTAAATCGACTTATATCTATTTACAGTTTGCGGTGCTTTCTTTCTTAATCCGCAGGTAAAACGGCTGATGGGCAACAAATGCAAGCGAATTTGTTTGTCACATCAATGCGTGTAAATGTCATCTATTATTTGTTTGGCTTGCGTAATGTAATGCGCGCCGAATAATAACCCGTGATTTAAAATATGGTAAAGCTGGTAAATTGGTTTTCTTAATCGGTAATTTTTTTCAATTGGGGTGTGTTGATGGTAACCCTCAAAGAATGATTGGGGAAAGCCACCAAACAATTCGGCCATGGCAAGGTCGGTTTCCGCATCGCCAACATACACAGCGGGGTCAAATAACACCGGTCCTTTTTTATTAAAGCCTGCATTGCCAGCCCACAAGTCGCCATGAAGTAGTGAAGGGTGGGGTTGATGTAAGCTCAAGAGATGTCTTATTCGAGTAATAATATCGTCTATATTGCCATCTTCGCTTTTCCATGTACCAATTGATGCCAAGCGTTCTAGCATACTACCAATCCGTTTTTCTGCAAAAAAGTCAGCCCAAGACGCCATTCTTCCATTGGTTTGTACACTGGCACCAATGTAATTGTCATGCGGCCATCCATAGCTGGTGTAGGCGTTAACCGCATGAAGTGCAGCGAGTTGCTGTCCTAAAATGAAATAGTCATTATCAGTGGGTTCAATAAATCGAACGTGAGAAAGTACCAAATATTCCATATTAGGCGTTTCATTGGCTGTAATTCCATGGCAAATGACTCGCGGGGTAGCAATGGTTTGCGTGTTAGCGATGGCCGCTAGTCCTTCGGCTTCATGAGATAATTGCTGAGTATCATCATATTTGCGGGTTTTAACAAAGTAGCGATGGGTCGTATCTTTTATGATGTAACTTTCGTGTGTATCTCCGCCACTTACTCGTTCGGCTTTTTGGCAGCTAAAAAACTGCTGGGTTTCATCTGAAATATGCTCGCTGATAAAATGCCACATATTGCACGCTCTGCTTGTTTTAATGCTTTTTTCAAGGCGATAGGAGTGTTGAGTGACTACTTTCCTAAGGCACACTAGAACACCAGCGAAGAGCCAGTCCAGCAACCTTTATCGCCTTACACTAAAGTATGGGATAAAAACGGTGAAATGCATAAATTCCTACTCAAAATCTTCCTAAACGAAATCAAACCTTCACAAATTAGCCAATAAAGGCTTTTCGATATTGAAGTTGCCCCTACACTGGTTATAATCCACAACTTGCTTTAATACTGAGAAAACTCAGTAAGTTCGACGCGTATGCAGTTTTGCAGTACCAATGCGCTGTATTTTTATGCTGCTTCAAATAAAGCAAGTTTCGAGTGCTATAAAGCACGATTAAATTTTCAAAAATATGCATGTGGCGCAGAGTAGGCGTCACCACTGTAAAGGAATTAAAATGCCTGTAATTACCCTTCCTGATGGAAGCCAACGCGCTTTCGATAACGCTGTTTCTGTACTAGATGTTGCAAATGATATTGGCCCTGGTTTAGCCAAAGCAACCATTGCAGGAAAAGTAAACGGTGAGTTAGTTGACGCCGTTGATATGATTGACGCGGACGCACAACTTCAAATTATTACTGCAAAAGACGATGAAGGTTTAGAAATTCTTCGTCACAGTTGCGCGCACTTGTTAGGTCACGCTATCAAACAACTTTGGCCTAACACCAAAATGGCTATCGGCCCTGTTATCGACAACGGTTTCTACTACGATGTTGATATGGAAGAAAGCCTAACCCAGGAAGATTTAGCTAAACTAGAAAAGCGTATGCTTGAACTGGCTAAAACTAATTACGACGTGGTTAAGAACAAAGTGAGCTGGCAAGAAGCACGCGATGCATTTGAAGCTCGCGGTGAAAGCTACAAAATGGAAATTCTTGATGAGAACATCAGCAAGGACGACCGTCCAGCACTGTATCACCACGAAGAATACACAGATATGTGTCGTGGCCCTCACGTGCCAAACATGAAGTTCTGCCATCACTTCAAACTGATGAAAGTGGCAGGTGCTTACTGGCGTGGCGATAGCGACAACAAAATGCTTCAGCGTATTTACGGTACTGCGTGGGCAGATAAGAAGCAGCTTAAATCTTACCTACAGCGCTTAGAAGAAGCTGAAAAGCGCGACCACCGTAAAATTGGTAAAGCACTTAACCTTTTCCATTGGCAAGAAGAAGCGCCGGGTATGGTGTTTTGGCACAACGACGGTTGGTCAATTTACACCGAGCTAGAAAGCTACGTGCGTAAGAAGCTTCGTGAATACGATTATGACGAAGTTAAAGGCCCATTAATGATGGACCGCTCGCTTTGGGAAAAATCAGGTCACTGGGACAAGTACGCTGAAAACATGTTTACGACTGAATCTGAAAAGCGTGAATATGCCGTTAAGCCAATGAACTGCCCAGGACACGTACAGATTTTCAACCAAGGTTTGAAATCGTACCGCGACCTGCCTCTTCGTATGGCTGAGTTTGGCTGCTGTCACCGTAACGAACCATCGGGCGCACTACACGGTCTAATGCGTGTTCGTGGCTTTACGCAAGACGATGCTCACATTTTCTGTACTGAAGAACAGATCCTAGAAGAGGTGAGTGGCTGTATTAAGATGGTGTACGAGACATACGCTGCGTTTGGTTTCGAAAATATCAAAGTTAAGCTGTCTACTCGCCCAGAAAAGCGCGTAGGTGCTGACGAGATTTGGGATAAATCAGAAGCTGCGCTTGCAGATGCACTTAAAGCTAATGACATCGAGTTCGATTATCAGCCTGGAGAAGGTGCGTTCTACGGGCCGAAAATTGAGTTTACACTGCACGATTGCTTAGACCGTGCATGGCAGTGCGGAACCGTACAGCTAGATTTCTCAATGCCAGGTCGCTTGGGCTCTACTTATGTAGCAGAAGATGGCGAACGCAAAGTGCCGGTTATGATTCACCGCGCTATTTTGGGTTCACTAGAACGCTTCATTGGAATATTGACCGAAGAATTTGCAGGTTTCTTCCCACTCTGGTTGGCACCTCAGCAGGTTGTGGTAATGAATATTACCGACAAACAAGCTGAATATGCCTCAGATTGTGTAAAAAAACTGCAAGAATTAGGTTTTAGAGCAAAGTCTGACTTGCGAAATGAGAAGATCGGCTTTAAAATCCGCGAGCACACTTTGAAGCGTATTCCGTATATGCTAGTTGTGGGCGATAAAGAAATGGAAGCGGGCGAAGTAGCAGTGCGCTCTCGTCGCGGTGACGACCTAGGCAAAATGCGCCTGGAAGACTTTATTGCCATGGCTCAACAAGAAGTTGTTGAAAAGACGATTAAGTAGTTGAGCAAATTGTGTATAATACACAATTAAGGTGTCTGCTTTTGGTTTTACTTTGGGTCAACCGACCTCCCAAAAGCAGGCAAAAGAATTAAATGTTTGGAGGAATAGCACATTAAAGGCGCTAACAACAAGGCTCAGGGCGACAAAGCCCGCATTAACGATGAGATTAAAGCCAGAGAAGTAAGATTAATTGGCAAAGACGGTGAACAGGTTGGTGTGGTTTCTTTAGCAGAAGCTACTCGTAACGCAGAAGAAGCGGGCCTAGATCTAGTAGAAATCAGTCCGAATGCCGAGCCGCCAGTCTGTAAAGTTATGGACTATGGCAAATTCCTCTTCGAAAAAAGTAAAGCTCAAAAAGAGCAGAAGAAAAAACAGAAGCAAATTCAGGTCAAGGAGATTAAATTTCGCCCTGGCACTGATGAAGGCGATTACCAGGTCAAACTGCGCAACCTGCGTCGCTTTCTTGAAGGTGGTGATAAAGCCAAAGTTACGATCCGCTTCCGCGGTCGTGAAATGGCGCACCAAGACATCGGTATCGATCTACTAAACCGCGTTAAAACCGATTTAGAAGATATCGCTACATGCGAGTCTTTCCCACGTCGTGTGGAAGGCCGTCAGATGATCATGGTGCTAGCCCCAAATAAGAAGTAGTAACGGTCTAAAGTTTTAAGGAATCTGCACCCTTAAACACCTTGCTGCTAAACATTAACCGGTATGAAGTGACTGCAACACGAAAAATACCGATATTAAACAATGCGGAGTTTTAGCAATGCCTAAAATGAAAACTGTAAGCGGTGCCGCCAAACGTTTTAAGAAAACGGGTTCTGGCCGCTTTAAAAGCAAACAGTCTCACTTACGTCACATTCTGACTAAGAAGAGCTCTAAGCGTAAACGTCACCTTCGTGGCAAAAAACTGGTTCATGACTCTGATACCAAATTGGTTCAGCGCATGTTGCCTTACGTATAAGACTTAGGAGACTGATTAATGGCTAGAGTAAAACGCGGCACTATCGCACGTGCTCGTCACAAAAAAGTCCTCAAGCAGGCAAAAGGTTATTACGGCGCACGTTCACGTGTATATCGCGTAGCGGTACAAGCTGTAACTAAAGCTGGTCAATATGCTTACCGTGACCGTCGTCAGCGCAAGCGTCAATTCCGTCAACTATGGATTGCACGTATCAACGCTGCTGCTCGTCAAAATGGTATGTCATACAGCCGTTTCATTAACGGTTTGAAGAAAGCGTCTGTTGAAATCGATCGTAAGATCCTTGCCGACATCGCAGTACATGACAAAGCAGCTTTCAGCGCACTAGTCGAAGCGGCTAAAGGCGCATTAGCTTAATTATTAACTAATTAAGTTTAAGTTCTTTCGGAAAAAGGCGAGCAGGATGCTCGCCTTTTTTCGTTTTTGGGGTTCAGACTTTGTTTTAGACTTTTTTAGTCCATTGTTTAACACACCCTTCTTATATCCATTTATTGAATATCTGTAGAAAAGCGCGCCTTCTCTAGCTTTACTCTAGGTTTTCATGCGCAAAGAACAAAAGAGTAGGGGGCTTTTACATGTGGAATTTTAAACACAAAAAAGCAGAGCCAAAGCTCTGCTTATATTCGCAGCTTAGTACTAAGTACTATTATTTTTTCTCTACACGCCCGTAGCGGTCTGAAAACCTAACTATATCATCTTCACCAAGGTATGCGCCCGATTGCACCTCTATAAGCTCTAGAGGGATTTTTCCGGGGTTTTCTAAAGCGTGTACTGCGCCTATTGGGATATACACTGATTCGTTCTCGGTAACCAGCTGAGTGTTGTCATCAATAGTCACATTGGCACTGCCCGATACCACAATCCAATGCTCAGCGCGGTGGTGGTGCATTTGCACAGATAGTTTTTCACCAGGTTTTACCGTAATACGTTTAACTTGAAAGCGTGCACCGCTGTCAATTGAATCGTAGCTACCCCACGGACGGAAAACTTCGCGATGGAATTCAAACTCAGGACGTTTTTCAGCTTTTAGCCTGTTGACCACGGTCTTAATACTTTGAGCGTCATCTTTATGTGCGACCATAACGGCATCTTTGGTTTCGACAACAATAACGTCTTCTAAGCCAATGACAGATACTAATCGCTGTTCTGCGTTCACGTAACTATTTTTAGTATTTTCTAAAATCGTATCGCCTACACAAACGTTGCCGTTGTCATCTTTATCGGCAGTTTCCCAAAGCGATGTCCAACTGCCTACATCGCTCCACCCTGCATCTAATGGCACCATTGCAGCGCTGTCAGTTTTTTCCATCACTGCATAGTCAATAGAGTCGTCAGGACACGTAGCAAAAATTTCAGAGTCAACTCGAATAAAGTCTAAATCAGGTGCTTCAGTTTCAATTGCACGACGGCAAATCTCTAGCATCTCGGGGTGATACTTACCTAATTCTTCAATATAACGGCTGGCTTTAAACATAAACATGCCGCTATTCCAGAAAAAATCACCTGACTCAACGTACTGTTTTGCTGTTTCAAGTTCTGGCTTTTCGACAAACTCAGCTACCTCAAATCCAACATTCAGTACATTTCCAGCCTTGATGTAGCCATAGCCGGTGTGGGGCTGGTCTGGAACTATACCAAAAGTTACAAGCTTTCCTTCGTTTGCTAATGCTTCTGCTTTAGTAATGGCACTATGAAATGCGTTTTGGTCTTTAATTAAATGATCCGCAGCGAGGACAAGAAGAACAGGGTCATTCTCATTTTTTGTGGCATGTAATGCCGCAAGCGCTATTGCTGGTGCAGTATTTCGCCCAACGGGCTCTAATAAAATACCATCATGTTCTATATTTTTTTTACGAAGCTGCTCAGCAACTAAAAATCGATGCGCATCGTTACATATAAATACAGGAGGCTCCGCATTGGTTCCTTTAAGTCGAGTGATTGTATCTTGAAGCATCGTGCTGTTGGATGTAAGCGACAAAAACTGTTTTGGAAGAGCGGCGCGAGACTTTGGCCAAAGGCGGCTACCAGTGCCGCCGGCCAATACAACAGGTTTCATATGATGATGTCCTTTTCTTGATTTGGTGTACTTCTAATATGCGTTTTTGTTAATGAATCCATTAAATACAGTCATGAATACAATTTTAATATCGAACCAAATAGACCAGCGGTGTATATAGTCTAAATCGTACTCTACACGCTGTACCATCTTGTTCGTGGTTTCCGTTTCACCGCGCAAACCATTTACTTGTGCCCAACCTGTAATACCTGGCTTAACTTTATGCCGCAGCATGTAACCTGTGATGATCTTACGATATTCCTCATTGTGAGCAACCGCGTGCGGGCGAGGGCCTACAATTGACATGCGACCCTGCAGAACATTGATAAACTGAGGTAGTTCATCTAACGATGTGCGCCTTAAGAAACCACCTATTTTGGTTAAACGCGCGTCGTTTTTCGTTGCTTGCTTAACAACTGCTCCGTTGTCTTGCGTAGTCATAGATCGGAATTTGTAAACCGTAATTTGTTTACCATCTAATCCGTAACGCTTTTGTTTGAAAATGACTGGCCCTTTAGATGTGAGCTTAACTGCGGCCGCAATTGCTAACATGGGAACGGATATCAACATTAAAATCAGACTGCTTAATACAACATCTTCAAACCGCTTCAATACGTCACTGGCGCCTTGGAAAGGGGTATCATATACACTTAGTGCCTGTACATTACCCACGGTTTGCCAGCGAGCGTTAAGCAAGTTGTACATAAAGAAGTTTGGAATTACATAAACGTTAGCGGTGGTATCGCTGCACTGTTCAAGAATTGCACGAATGCGATTTTCTGCACTCATTGGCAATGCTATGTAGATGTAATCAACTTCGTTGCGCTTGGCCATTTCTATGGCTTCTTCAATGTTGCCGAGCACAGCGCCCTGCATCTCATGAGGGAGACGTTCTGCTTCACGGTCATCATAAATACCGTTAAAGCGAATACCTAAATGTTCGTTCTGTTGTATCTGAAGAGCAACATTCGCACCTAAATGAGTAGCGCCAATGATAATTGAACGGCGAGTGTTCAAGCCACTTTTGCGAATGCGGAAGAGGAACTTGCGCATAATAAAGCGCCACAGAATCAAAACGACAAACGAAGATGCAAACCAAAGTAATATTGCAGGTGGGGGCGTTTTTATTTCTTGAACGAAAAAGTACCCCATTGACATGGTACCGAGAACGCTCAATGTCCATGTGATTGCAGCCGCTCTTAGCATTTCAGGCGTTCTGTGCCCACGCCACGACCGATATAACTCAACGCCTTCGGCAGAAATTTGAAAGCAAATAACGTTTACAAAAAGAAGAATTAAGCTGGTGGTATCTATCTGGGTACCGTAATACGCTGCTGCTGAATAATACAAAATCGTTACCAGCGAAAGATCGATGAGTCTGTAAATGGTTGAAAAACCACTTTGGTTCCTGACTACCAAACCACCATTAGTATTAGACTCAACCGGGTGAGCTTTAAGTGCTTTGTTAGATTCTACTCTATTGTCCATTTAAGTAATCTCTAAGTGAAAAAGTGAAGCCTGTAGCCAAAGCTAACGACAACAAAAACAAGCTAAGCCATGATTTAAGAAGAATAGCGAAGACAACTTATGGAAGTTAGGCAAATACTGTGCCCACTTTTAAGCGCGCAAGATGAATAATCACAACGTGCTGATTATATTCGCGTTGAAATTTTTCACGTCTAGCGCTCAAGTGCTCTAGCAACAGCGTATTATATGGATATTGTAATTTTATTACAAAAACAAAGTTCATTCCGTACTAATTTGGTGCAAAATGAGTAGAATACGGCGCTAGCGCTTTTCATGAACAATATAAATAAGATAGCATATACCGCGTTTGCAGCCTTGGACATATAGATGCAACAATACCTAGGTATAAGTTGCAGTACTTTGTTAACTGACTGTTGAGTCAAACAATATAGAGCAAATTGACTTTTGCTCTAATGTGTTCGCTAGTAATGTTCACAGCCTAGTAAAGCAAAAGCGGCACGCCTATTGCTCGACATTGATTATCCATGAACTATTAAGGAATTCACCTTGTTTAGTTTGTAAGAATTACACATATTACGGATGTTTCGCGGTTTATAGCGTTTATGTAAGGATGTATTTGAAAGCGCTATATCGAAATAATGCACCGTTTTAATACACCCAAG
>NZ_JAFLMX010000142.1:0-19357 GCF_017849675.1 Alteromonas sp. AO-Serp | reverse complement strand
GAAAAACGACCATGACTATCTACGTCTAGCCGCATATGCGATTGTGCCGCTCTTTTTGTTACGGGGTGTTTTCAACTTTTTAGGTAGTTACACGCTAAGCTGGATTGGTGCTCAGGTGGTAATGCGCATGCGCCAGCAGTTGTTTGAAAAATACATTCACCTTCCAGTGGCATTTCACGATAATCATGCGGTTGGCGGGCTTATCAGTAAAGTCACCTACGACACAGAGCAAGTGGCTAATGCATCTGGTAAGGCGCTGCTAACATTGGTGAGGGAAGGCGCACTGGTCATCGGTTTGCTGTGTGTCATGTTCTATTACTCATGGCAGCTTTCGCTCATATTTCTTTTAATTGGCCCGATTGTGGCAGTGATTGTTTCTATCGTCAGTAAGCGTTTTCGCGTTGTAAGTAAAAACATTCAACAATCAATGGGCAACCTAACATCGTCGGTAGAGCAAGCGGTGAAAGGTCACAAAGTTGTGATCATGTTTGGCGGTCAAGAAATAGAGCAAAAGCGTTTCGAGCAGAAAAACAATCACAACCGTCAACAGTCAATGAAGCTGAATGTCACCTCTATTTTGAGTGTGTCTTCAATACAGGTAATAGCGTCAATTGCCCTTGCAGTCGTTCTGTTTATTGCCAGCACGCCCGGTATGCTTGAAAAGCTTACAGCAGGCGTATTTATTAATGTGGTCTTTTGTATGGTGATGCTGCTTAAACCTCTTAAACAGCTCACTACCATTAATAACCAATTTCAAAAAGGTATGGCAGCCTGCGCCAGTATTTTTGAAATTCTTGATGAAGCAGACGAAGAAGATAAAGGGAAAACCAAAGTAGAGCGCGCGACAGGAAAGATTGAATTTGACGACGTTACGTTCTCTTATCCAGGAAAACAGACGCCCGCGTTATCTAATGTGAGCTTTATCGCAAACCCTGGGCAGTCGATTGCTTTGGTAGGGCGCTCGGGAAGTGGTAAATCGACCATCTCATCGCTGCTTACACGCTTTTATGTACCGCAAGAAGGTGAAATTCGCTTAGATGACACAGCGCTCAACGATATTGATCTTAAAGATCTGCGGGCGCAGTTTGCCGTAGTATCGCAAAACGTTACGCTATTTAACGATACCATAGCTAACAATATTGCTTATGGTGCGCGCCAAAACGTATCACGTAAAGACATCGAGAATGCGGCAAAGATGGCGCATGTTGAAGAGTTCTTATCAAACTTGCCTGAAGGGTTAGATACGGTTATTGGTGAAAACGGCTTAATGCTTTCGGGTGGTCAACGTCAGCGTATTGCCATTGCTAGGGCAATACTTGCCGAAGCGCCCATACTTATTCTTGACGAAGCGACATCTGCCCTTGATACAGAGTCTGAGCGCTTGATCCAAGACGCATTAGAAACGCTGCAAAAACGATGCACCAGCATTGTTGTGGCGCACCGCTTGTCTACCATCGAAAACGCAGATTGCATTATGGTAGTGGAGCAGGGGCGCATTATTGAAAAAGGTAAACACAACGAATTGCTTGAAAAAGGTGGTCACTACGCGCAACTGCACGCGTTGCAATTTGGTGAGACTAAGTGAGTCAATCACAAAGCAAAACCAAGCACGATAAATGGTATTTCGGCCATCCTTTAGTGTGGCTGCTCTCACCATTTGCGCTGCTGTTCTACTTTATTTCGGCAATTCGCCGGTTACTTTTTAAAATTGGACTCAAAAAAGCATTTAAAGCTAATGCTCCCGTTATTGTCGTTGGCAACATATCAGTGGGCGGCAACGGCAAAACGCCAGTCGTATTAGCTTTAGCCGATTATTACCAGAAGCAGGGCATAAAGGTCGGTATTTTAAGTCGTGGTTATGGCGCTAAATCATCAGAATACCCGCGATTAGTGAAAGGCGAAGATGATGCGTCTGAAGTGGGTGACGAACCTCGTTTACTGGCCATTAGAAGCCAGTGCGACGTTGTTATCGATCCAGTCCGCGCGCGCGGAGCCGCGTACTTAAGTGACGAATTACACTGCGATTTAATTATTTGTGATGACGGCCTTCAACATTACGCACTTCATCGCGACGTTGAAATTGTGGTGATGGACGATAGAAAAGTAGGCAGTGGTTATTTGCTGCCAATGGGGCCCCTTCGCGAAGGACAATGGCGCCTTGGTACCGTTGATGCGCTAGTACATAATAGCCGTTCAATGCCGACATTTAGCCATGCTGTAGCGCCTCAATATCTAATGACCTTAGTACCAGGGGACTTCACCTCTGTTTCAAACAGAGTAAGAACCAGTCCCCTTGAAGAGATACAAAAAGTGCCGTGCAGCGCAATTGCTGGAATAGGTTCACCTCAACGTTTTTTCTCTCAGCTTAAAGAAATGGGTATCCAGCTTTCTTCGGCTACACCGCTGGCGGATCACCACGCAATCACACGGTCAGACATACCGGATGGCAGAGTGTTAATGACAGAAAAAGACGCCGTTAAAGCTGCACCTTTTGCTCATAACGACTGCTGGTTTTTACCTGTTACCGCGCATTTAGCGCCAGACTTTTTTAATTTAGTAAATGTGAAACTTGCCAATGCAGGTTTGAAGATCAACCAAGACGGACAGGAATAATAACAATGGCCTTTGATAAAAAGCTTTTAGAAGTTTTGGCTTGCCCAGTGTGTAAGGGAAAATTAGTTCTGAGTGATGATAGCACCCAGTTAGTGTGTCGATTTGATAGATTGGCTTTCGATATTAAAGATGGCATCCCTGTACTTATCGAAAGTAAAGCAACTGCATTGTCGTTAGACGATGTAGACGCAACACGGTAATAAAACGTTAAACTAAGTGGTAAATAAGGGCGAAATAAAGTTATGTCATTTACAGTTGTGATCCCTGCTCGATACGGCTCAAGTCGGTTTCCTGGCAAACCCTTAGCGCTTATTGACGGAAAGCCGATGATTCAACATGTGGTTGAACGTGCTAAAGAAGCTGGAGCCGATAACGTCATTGTTGCCACGGACGATGAACGTATTCAAAACGTTGTGCTTGGTTTTGCTCAAGTATGCATGACGTCTGTCAACCACCAATCTGGAACAGAGCGCATTGCCGAGGTTATCGAAAAAGAAGGCATTGCGAGTTCTACTATTGTGGTTAACGTACAGGGGGATGAGCCATTTATTCCCGCTGAAAACATCAGGCAGGTTGCAGATAATCTTGCCAATGCGCCCCAGTGCCAGATGGCTACGTTATCTACGCCTATTGAACGTGTTGAGGATGTGTTTAACCCCAATATCGTTAAGGTGTTGGTAAACGAAAAGGGTGAGTCTATCTATTTTTCACGTTCTCCTATTCCTTTTGAACGCGATCACATGATGGCAAACCCGCAATCTGCAAATACGTCGCTGTACAAACGCCATATAGGTATTTATGCCTATCGTGCTGAATACGTTAAGCAATATGTTGCCTATGCGCCTAGCTCTCTGGAGCAAATTGAATCCTTAGAACAGCTTCGAGCCATATGGTATGGCGATAAGATTCACTGTGAGGTGGCGATAGCGCCACCGCCAGTTGGAATTGATACCCCGGAAGATCTAGAACGTCTTTTAAAGACTATAAGTTAATAAGAAATGAGTGCTGAAATAGGGCTGACGCTTTGTAGTAAATTAGCAACAAGCCTTATTTAAACAGCCAGTTCTTATAAAAGGTGAGTGAAACCTTTTAAACGCATACACATAGTAACAAGGGAACCGTTATGAACGTAGTTATTACCGGTGGCAACAGAGGCATAGGCCTTGCGCTTACCAAGCAATATAAAGCACGTGGTGCGAAAGTTTATGCTACCTGTCGAAACAGTTGCGACGAGCTAAACAGTGCAGGTGTGACAATCATCAAAGGTGTGGACGTATCCCAACCAGACATGCTGGCTGAAAAGCTTGCACCTTTAATGGACGTTAACATCGATTTGCTCATTAATAATGCCGGAGTGCTCGGACGCGAGAGTATTGACGATTGGGATCCAAATACTATCGATTATCAATTTAGGGTTAATGCATTAGGTCCACTGTTAGTTACTCAAACACTATTACCCGCAATGGCAAAAGACGGTAAAATTGCCATGATTACCAGCCGCATGGGTTCAATGACAGACAATGGTTCAGGCGGCTACTATGGCTACCGAATGTCCAAAGCCGCACTAAACGCGGCGGGAGTGTCCATGGCGAATGATCTGAAACCCAAGGGAATTGCAGTAGGTATTTTCCATCCTGGATTCGTTCAAACAGAAATGGTGAATGGAGCGGGAGATATTGATGCTGATACCTGTGCTGAGCGTTTGTCACAACGCATAGATGAGCTAAATGTATCTAACGCAGGTCGCTTCATCCATTCAAATGGTGACGAGTTGCCTTGGTAGGGAACTTCAAACTCTTGCCGCTTTAAAGCAATAAAAAACCTATCAGCGACGAGCCTGTAGGTTTTTTATTTCTTCACGTAAATAAGTGGCGTGTTAAGATTGATTTTTAAGCTACCTTGTCAGGCCTACTATTAGTTTGCTGAATCAGCGCCTTCGTCTTCTTCGTCTTGGTCTTCAGACAATACTGCCCATACGTCGTGTTCGTTAGCGTGAATAACTTCAGCCCATACACGATCGCCAGGTTTTACGTCATAAACACCGTTTAAATGAACCAGACCATCAACTTCCGGTGCGTCTGCATAGGTACGGCCGACGGCACCTTCCGCATCAACGCTGTCGATAACAACTTGATATTCGTTACCGATTCTAGCTTGAAGTCGCGCTGCGCTTATTTCGCCCTGTACTTCCATAAACCGTGCAAGGCGAGCTTGTTTCACTTCTTCTGGCACTGGATCAGGGAGGTCATTTGCTCTTGCACCTTCAACAGGGGAATAGGCAAATGCACCAACGCGATCAAGCTGCGCTTCGCGAAGGAAGTCCAATAACTCTTCAAACTCTTCTTCCGTTTCGCCCGGAAAGCCGACGATGAATGTCGAACGAATGACTAATGAGGGGCACTGTTCGCGCCACTTTTTAACGCGCTCAAGAACACGTTCAGCGCTACCAGGGCGTTTCATTAACTTAAGAATACGTTTGTTGGCGTGTTGAAACGGAATATCCAAGTAGGGAAGGATCTTACCTTCGTTCATTAGTGGAATTAGGTCATCCACATGCGGGTAAGGGTACACGTAATGTAAACGGACCCAAATGCCCATTTCGCCCAGCTTTTCACACAACTGTTGCATGTGTGCTTTAACCGGCATGCCGTTCCAAAAGCCCGTTCTGTGCTTAACGTCAACACCATAGGCGCTAGTGTCTTGTGAAATAACCAATAGCTCTTTAACACCAGCGTCTTTCAAACGCTTAGCTTCATCGAGTACGTTACCCACTGGGCGGCTGACAAGGTCGCCACGCATAGAAGGAATGATACAGAACGTGCAACGGTGGTTACAGCCTTCTGAAATCTTTAAATACGCATAATGACGAGGCGTTAATTTTACACCATGGTCAGGGATCAGATCTTCAAACGGATTGTGCTGAGGTTTTGGAAGATGATCGTGTACTTGCTCAACTACCGTTTCGTAGGCATGAGGCCCCGTGATAGCCAGTACATTTGGATGAAGCTCTCTAATTTCGTCTTCTTTAACACCTAAACACCCAGTAACGATAACTTTGCCGTTTTCTTTAAGTGCTTCGCCTATGGTGTCTAATGACTCTTCTACCGCCGCGTCAATGAATCCACAGGTGTTAACGATAACCAAGTCGGCATCGTTGTAGGTAGGGACTACGTCATAACCTTCGGTGCGAAGTTGAGTAAGAATACGCTCTGAATCAACTAAGTTCTTAGGGCAACCTAAGCTAACAAAACCAATTCTGCTGCCATTGCTTTGTTGCGAAGGTTTGTTGTCACTTAATACCTTCACTGGCGTTTCTAGCGTGGTGGTTTTATTTACTACTTTGTTTGGATTAAACGTTTCTACTGTCATCTAAAATATCACCTGGAAAATGACTGAGCTTAAAATGGCCGCGGATTATACAGGAAAACACGCTTGTACGCAGTATATATAATTAGCGACCACGATATAAATTATTGACGCATTCTCACAGTACAGCCGTAGCTTAGGCACTAAATGTGAAAACAAGTTTAAACGGCCACGGGTTTCATTGTAAAAGCGGCACGAACGAGGTTTAAAAATACCTTACTCACCCCCACATTTATTACTTCTTGAAAGTAAACATCATCAGAGTTGAATGCGCTTTAGGGTTCAAATTAATAAAATAGAAGTGAATGCATGCTTAAATTACCGCTAACTTTTTATGATGAGTCAGGGCGAATTCTTCCTCCCCGTTGGCTTTACAGCGTGTTTATACTTCTATGCATTGACTGGCTAGCGTTCGTCTTTTCTCTGGCTTCCCGCACTCAAACTAGTGAGCTACTTACGTTCTTTTACCCACAAAAAGAAACGTTAGGGTTGGGGTTAGCGGCAAGTTTACCTGTGTTAATTGCGTTATCTTTGGTTAGCCAACGAGATCGCTTATGGAAAAAAGGCTTTTTAGCATGGCGCCGATGGGTTATTCCACTCGCTCAATTGGGGGTGTTGGCATTGTTGAGTGTTCAGCTTTACTACGCTATGCATCATCACTGGGGGTTTGAAACTATTACGGGTGTAAAAATCGTTTTTTACAGTATAGCCTTGTACGCAATTTCAAAAAGTCGTCATTTAAAGTGGATGGTAGAGGATTGGGAAACACCTAACCCTTGAACCTCATTTTCCAAAAACATCTTTATTGGAAATATATTTAATGCACTCAATTGAACAGACGTTAAACTGAGTGCAAAATCTGTGAGAACGTTAGTGGCTGCCTAAGTGGTTCCCCAACGCCTGTTCATAGTAGGCAAATACGCTGATTTGACTGTCGTTAACCAGACGTTCATAGCAAATACCCGCTAAGGCATAGGTATTTTCACCAACCTGAAGAAAAACGGCAGGTGCTTTAGGATTTGACTGATCGTAAATCCATTCACCATCTAGCTGCGCTTTTAAAATTTCTCCAACGTAAGCGCCAAAGATATTACAGATGGTGAACACTGCTTCATCTTCTAACGCTAAATCGTGATATTTATCTACAAAACTAAGTAAAATGTCGTCCACCAGTGCTACGCTAGCGGGTGAGTGGTCGAGTACAATATCGAACTCATCAGCTGCTGTTACCACAGCGTCCTTCGCGCAATCTGCCATTAATTTATTGAGTTCATCAGGTGACATGTTGTTCTCCTTCTCACCGATACTTTTGTTATAACAAGCTAACGCTTAAAAAGTCGTTAAGACAAGGTGTTATAAGTTTTTGACTATTGTGCGCAAGTTATCGGCCAAAGTCTATTTTTGTCCAGTTAATCTATTTATTACACTTGCAGCGGCAAACATACCAAAGGTGGCGGTTACCGTGACCACAGCACCAAAGCCGCCTGCACAGTCTAGTCGAGTACCACCTTCCATTGCAGATTTGTTGTAACAAACCGAGCCGTCTGGTTGTGGGTAGCGCAATTGCTCTGTTGAATAGATACACTCAACGCCAAAGCGGCGTTTTGGGTTTTTACTAAAATTATAGTTACGTCTAAGCTCACTGCGTAGCTTAGCTGCTAGGGGGTCTTGTGTTGTTTTAGCTAAATCGCCTTTAGTGACTTGAGTTGGGTCTATTTGACCGCCCGCACCGCCAACCGTAACAATGGGAATTTTATTGCGTTTACAGTGAGCTATCATCGCCGCTTTAGCGCGAATACTGTCGGTGGCATCGACCACAGCGTGCATTTCTTTGGTTAAAAGTGTGGCCGTGTTGTCTGGGGTGACAAAATCCTCAATACAATTCACTTTGCAAGCAGGATTTATCAAGTGAATTCTCGATGCGATGGCGTCGACCTTTGCTTCTCCTATGGTATTGGAAAGCGCGTGAATTTGGCGATTTGTATTAGTTACGCAAACATCGTCTAAATCAATAAGGGTTATAGTACCAATGCCCGAACGAGCTAGTGCTTCTGCAGTCCAACTTCCCACACCGCCAATGCCGACTACAGCCACATGACTGTTGGCTAAATTATTAGTTTGCTGTGCGCCATATAAACGCACAATACCGCCTAAACGTGGATCATCAGACATGTTTCACTTCACTTAAAAATAAACTAACTCAAAGGCGTGTGTTTACACAAACACGTGCAAGCACGCTAGCAGGGCGCGCATCATCTCAAAAGTGGACACTAAAGATCAATACACTCCAGTTTTTTCGAATAATAAATCCGATTTTAAGCGACATACGTTCTACCCAATACATGTTTAAATGAATTCATTGTTTAATGAAGTAATAAAAAGGGGCAGGCATATGGGCTTACTCGTTGATGGAAAATGGCAAGACAAGTGGTACGACACCAGCAAAAATGGTGGGAAATTTGAGCGCCAAGCATCTAAATTTCGTGACAAAGTCAGTAACGAAGATGGTTCCACGTTTCCCGTTGAATCTGATCGCTATCATCTTTATGTCTCGTTAGCTTGTCCTTGGGCACACAGAGCGCTCATATTTAGAAAGTTAAAGGGATTGGAGGCGCATATTGATGTTTCGGTGGTACACCCTGAGATGCTTGATCAAGGCTGGGAGTTTAAAGATTACCCAGGATCAACGGGAGATAAGCTTTATAACTTTGATTATGCGCATCAAATTTATACTAAGGCAGAACCTGAGATAACCACCCGTGTCACTGTTCCAATCCTTTGGGATAAACGAACAGAAACTATCGTTAATAATGAATCAGCTGAAATTATTCGTATTTTTAACAGTGGGTTTAATTCACTGACGAATAATGAAGACGATTATTATCCTAACGCCCAACGTGAAGAAATTGATGCCATCAACAATATGGTGTATCACGACATAAATAATGGCGTGTATAAAGCTGGATTTGCTACAACGCAAGAGGCCTATGAAGAAGCAGTAACTGCATTGTTCTGCGCCCTAGATAGGGTTGAAGTAAGGTTGAGTAAACAACGTTATTTGGTTGGCAGCAAAATAACAGAAGCTGACTGGCGCTTATTTACCACGCTGATACGCTTCGACGCTGTGTATCACGGGCATTTTAAATGCAATAAAAAGCAAATCGCAGACTATCCAAACATCTACGGCTATATGAAAGAACTTTATCAAGTTCCGGGCGTTGCTGAAACGGTAAACTTCGACCATATCAAAAGGCACTATTACTACAGCCATACTATGATAAATCCAACCCAGGTAATCCCCGTTGGGCCAGAGCAAGATCTTATGTCGCCTCACGGTCGCGATAAAATGGGACGTTGAAGCACCCAAGGTCGGTAATACAAAAAGCTAAACGTGAAGCTCGTAAAAGATAGTGAAGGTTAAGATTTAAGGTAGATACACATTATGTCAGTGGTAGTGAGTGAACAAAAATCGATAGAGAAAGTGGTTACAGGTATGCCAACAAGTGATGGCGCGGGGGTGTCGCTTACTCGTATTATCGGACAACCTGATCTACCTCGCCTCGATCCCTTTTTAATGTTGGATTTTTTTGGTTCAGATAATCCAGGTGAATACATTGCTGGTTTTCCACCACATCCTCACCGTGGTTTTCAGACAGTTACTTATATGCTTGCAGGAAAAATGCGCCATAAAGACTCTGTAGGCAATGAGGGGGTTATTGATGCTGGTGGCATTCAATGGATGAATGCGGGCCGAGGCATAATACATGAAGAAATGCCAGAGCAGGAGGAGGGCTTGTTACAAGGCTTTCAGCTGTGGGTGAATCTTCCGGCCGTAGAGAAAATGTCAGCGCCGAACTATCAAGACATACAGCCAGATAGTGTACCTACAGTACACATTCAAGATGCAGTAATCAAAGTGTTAGCAGGTGAAATTGACGGTGTGAAAGGGCCTGTGAAGACAACGGCGGTTGCTCCTACTTTTTTAGACGTTGCACTACGAAGCGGGAGTTCGGAAATTGCACTGGGTTCGGATGAAGCTGCCTTTATTTATGTGTACGAGGGAAGCGTGGTCATTAATAGCGGCGAACTTAGCAAAGAAACAATTGTGTCGCAGGGAGAGCTGGGTGTTTTGTCACAAAGTGGCAAGCAGCTATCTGTATCCGCTGATACAGGTTGTAAGTTTATAGTGGTCTCAGGTAAACCTATTGAAGAGCCTGTGGTTCAATATGGGCCTTTTGTAATGAACACTCAGCAGGAAATTGTTCAGGCATTTAACGATTACCAAAGCGGTTCATTAGCAAAGTAGATACAAGGTTTGCCTGTTTTGATTCGACGATTGGTAATTATCTATGCGGACTGGTATTAGACTGGGCTTTTAATCAATACCTCTTCATTAGGTTCAGCAAGGAGTAGCACTGCCAATGCATTTTGAAAGCGTCGCCGAAAAACATGTGCTATCACTTTTAGAATTTGAGCGTAGTAACAAAGCCTATTTTGAATTGTCTATAGCACCAAGAGAGGCATCGTTTTATTCATTGGATGGCGTTGGCTACCACATTAGCGAATTGCTTTACTTACAATAGCAGAAAGTAGCTACATCAAGGCGCTTTCCATAACAGTATCTACTTCGAACTCGCGCTTTAAACTCATCGATTGAAAACAGCGTGAGCAAAACGTTGCGCTGTTCAAATTGAATTAGTAATTCACTCCCTCTAATGATTTAATATCGGTATGTCTAATCTCTTTTACGACAATAACAAAGGGGCGTATGCGCTTTTTTGTTGTAAAAAGCGATAATGTAATCATAAATAGTTAAAACACAGGGAATTTCGATCCAAATGGCAACCCCAATTACCTGCTTTAAAGCGTATGATATTCGTGGCGAATTGAACTCACAACTGAATGAAGATGTAGCGTATCGAATTGGCTATGCTTTTGCGCAAGAATTAAATGCGAAAACTGTTGTTGTTGGTAGTGATGTGCGTCTTACGTCAACACCATTGAAATTAGCGTTAAGCGCGGGTCTAATCGATGCTGGTGCAACAGTGACCGATATTGGCATGGCAGGAACAGAAGAAATTTACTTCGCTACCAAACACCGTGGCGTTGATGGTGGTATTGAAGTAACGGCAAGTCACAACCCCATTAATTACAACGGTATGAAACTGGTGAAGTCAGGCTCTGTTCCAATTAGTGGCGACACAGGCCTAAACGCGATAAAAGAGAAAGCGGAAGCACTAGAAGATAGCTTCGTGTCAGAGCGATTAGCACACTACACTGAGGGTGCGTTGATTGATGCTGATGCGTTTTTTAACGGTACGGCCCATGTAAAAGAAGACAAGCTTTCTGAGACCGATAAATATGCGGTTAAATCGTGTATGTCTGACTATGTTTCTCACATGCTTTCTTACGTTAATTTGAGCAATTTTACGCCGTTAAAAGTGGTGGTTAATGCAGGTAATGGTGCCGCAGGCCCCGCGCTAGACGCTATTGAAAAAGAAATGAAAGTGCAGGGTGTTCCGATAGAGTTTGTTAAAGTACATCACAATGCTGATGGTACATTTCCAAACGGCATCCCCAATCCATTGTTACCTGAAAACCGTGCTGATACGGCTGACGCTGTTAAAGCGTCGGGAGCTGATTTTGGCATTGCATGGGATGGTGATTTTGACCGTTGCTTCTTGTTTGACGCTGATGGTGAATTTATTGAAGGATATTATATCGTTGGCTTGCTTGCTGAAGCCTTTATCGAGAAAAACACCGACAGTAAAATCATTTATGACCCTCGCGTATACTGGAATACAGAAGATATCGTAGCGAATGCAGGTGGTACACCCATTAAGTCGAAAACCGGCCATGCGTTCATTAAGGAGCGTATGCGCAAAGAAGATGCGGTCTATGGCGGTGAAATGAGTGCGCACCATTACTTTAGAGATTTTGCCTACTGTGATTCAGGCATGATCCCTTGGTTGTTAATTGCCGAATTGGTGTGTGTGAAAAAGCAAACACTAGCGAATATGGTAAAAGCGCGAATTGAAGCGTTTCCATCTTCTGGTGAAATTAACAGTAAACTAAAAGATGCTGACGCAGCGCTGGAACGCGTTACAAGTAAATATCAGCCACTAGCCAGCGTAATCGATACTACCGATGGTTTGGGTCTGGAGTTTGGTACTTGGCGCTTTAATTTACGTAAATCGAATACTGAGCCAGTTATTCGTTTAAACGTTGAAAGTAAATGCGACATTGCGTTGATGGAACAAAAAACCGAAGAGCTACTTTCGCTCATTCGCGCTGAATAACCACGGTACTTTTCGTTAATAACGCTAGGTCAACAGGCCCTAGATAAGTAAAAAACGAAGGCGATAATATAGTGATATTATCGCCTTTTTTGTTTTCGAGATTTGAACTTGTTAAAGCTCTATTTATCAATCGCTTAAGCTGGTTATGCGTAACTTTGCGGTTTGAGTTAGACACTCGCTTAATCACCGCAGGCTTTTGCCTCTATTACTTTTTTGCAATTAACTAATGTCATGCCTTTAACGCTAAGCTGTTAGTAGTAACGTTATACGAGCAAGTAAATCATCCAGGCGTGACAGATAACAACGACACTTGTTAATCCCATCCGCAAGCTTATGTAACTTACAATCTGCTCTTTAGGAAGACTAAGGATAAACTTGTCGTAAATAAGTACGGCGACGTAGCTTAGCGATAAAACGCCAAACACCTTCACGTCGTGAGAGAACACTAAACACAACCACCCAATTATGGTCGGCAACATAGCGACTAACATTTGCTTGTCGTAACGTTGATTACTTATTGCGTCCCACCAATGGATACCACCAAAGAAAGACAATAGCACGGCTGAGTATTGGACAAAGTAAACGGCGCTTTGTGTAAGCGATAACAGGTTAAGTTGATAAGCCAGTGGCATAGCCACAAAAGGAATGAGACCGGCAATACCTAGAAAAACCGCTGAATAGGGCATTGTTGTTCCTTGAAGTAATCTTGTATAAACAAAAATAGCGCCTTAAAGGCGCTATTTTTAATATTAAGCGTAATACTTAGTTCAGTATTTACTAATTTACTACTTAATTGGCGTGTACTTACGCTTGTTATGACCAGTGTAAAGCTGACGAGGACGACCAATTTTTTGTTTAGGGTCGCTCATCATTTCATGCCAGTGTGAAATCCAACCTACTGTACGAGACAGTGCAAAAATACACGTAAACATGTTAGTTGGAATACCAATCGCTTTAAGTACGATACCAGAATAGAAGTCTACGTTCGGGAACAGTTTCTTCTCTGCAAAGTACGGGTCACTCAATGCAATCTTTTCAAGCTCCATTGCTACTTCTAGTAGTGGATCTTTAACATTAAGTTCGCTTAGTACTTCGTGACAACTTTCACGCATTACCGTTGCACGTGGATCGTGGTTCTTATAAACACGGTGACCGAAGCCCATAAGACGGAATGGGTCATTCTTGTCTTTAGCGCGTGCAATAAACTCAGGAATACGATCAACTGTGCCAATTTCTTCTAGCATGTTCAGACATGCTTCGTTTGCACCACCATGAGCAGGACCCCAAAGTGAAGCAACACCAGCAGAAATACATGCATATGGGTTCGCACCAGAAGAACCGGCAAGACGAACGGTAGACGTTGAAGCATTCTGTTCGTGGTCTGCGTGAAGCGTAAAGATACGGTCCATCGCGCGCTCAACAGCTGGGCTGATTTGATATTCTTCTGCTGGTACAGAGAACATCATGTTCAGGAAGTTAGCTGCATAGCTTAAGTCGTTTCGTGGATAAACAAACGGCTGACCTACATTGTACTTGTAGCACATAGCAACAAGAGTAGGCATTTTAGCAATTAGACGGTGCGCGCTGCGAATGCGCTGTTCTTCATTAGAAACGTCTAAATCGCTGTGGTAGAACGAAGACATCGCGCCAACGGTACCACATAGCATTGCCATAGGGTGGGCGTCGTTGCGGAAACCGTGGAAGAACATGTTAATTTGTTCATGTACCATGGTGTGACGAGTAATTGTCTCTTTAAATTCTTCGTACTGTTCTTTTGTTGGTGCATCACCGTGAAGAAGCATGTGACAAACTTCTAGGTAGTCTGCGTCACGCGCTAGTTCTTCGATAGGGAAACCGCGGTGTAATAATACACCTTGAGCGCCATCAATGTAGGTAATTGAAGACTCGCAAGATCCTGTCGCCATAAAACCTGGGTCGTACGTGAAATAACCGTGCTGGCCTAACGTACGGACATCGATTACATCTTGTCCTTCGGTGCCAGACAAGATAGGAAGCTCGATTTCCTTACCGCCGGCTTTAAGAATGGCTTTCTGATCTGCCATAAAATGCTCTCCTCAGAATGGTTCTGTTTGCAGCGAAAACGGACGAAAATATCCGCTTCGTTGGGAAAAGTGGGCGTATTTGTACTTTATTATGCACCAACAAGTCAATTTAATTGCATATTTGCACAATAAATATTCCGAATTGCTTAAAAAAATACTAGCAATCAGATAACGATTAATTAACTCGTTGGGATTTCACTTTGCCCGATACGGTGCAATTATCAATGGCTTTTCGATAAAGGTAAACCACCGAACGATAAATATATTAACAGGTTAGTTTAAAAAGTAACCTTTTGATGAGGAATAAATACGCATACAGATTAAAAGTGCTTAATTTCTCGTTGTTATGCATAGTTATTCCATTTAGCTGCTGGTAAACTTCTAAACACTGTAATTGCGCTCGTTTAAACGTGTTGCGCTCAATTTTGATCTCTTTTTATTCAAAATAATTATCATAAAAGTGTATATAGCGACTAAAGTCTTACTACGGCACAAAAAATTGTAATTATATACTACGCTGGATATACTCAGCGGTGCTTTGGAAATGGAATAATTATTCTGTTACAGGCATTAAAGAATAATTCACAAATTGTTAACAACTCAATGGATGAGGCAATTAACAGGTTAAAAATCGAATTCACTTACTCAGGACATAATAAAGGTAAGAAATTCATTATCCCCTACGGATTAAACAGGCATACATTGTGAAAAAGCAAAGACCAGTAAATTTAGAACTCAATACTATTAAATTTCCGCCCTCTGCTATTTCGTCAATTCTCCACCGTGTAACCGGTGTTGCAATGTTCTTCGCGCTACTTTTTGTTATCTGGGCATGGGCAGTTTCTGTTCATTCGCCTGAAGGTTTCGCGGACGTACAAGCAATCATGGACGGTTTCTTTGGAAAATTTGTCGCAATTGGCACAGCTTCAGCGCTTACATATCACATTCTAGGCGGCCTAAGACACGTTGTTATGGATTTAGGTCACTGGGAAGAATTAGAGTCGGGTAACACAAGTGCAAAAGCAGTAATCGCACTTTGGGTTGTACTGACCGTAGTATTGGGAGTTGCATTATGGTAACCAACCAAGCAAGCATCAAGCGTGACGGCGTACAAGACTACGTTTCACTTCGCGCTACAGCAGCAATTATTTTCGCGTACTCGGTTTTCATGGCGTGGTTTTTTATTACCACCGATAACCTAACGTTTATCGAATGGCGAGGGTTGTTCTCTGGCCTGGCTATGAAAGTTTTCACATTGGCAGCACTAGTAGCAGTGATGATCCACGTGCGCATCGGCCTTTGGCAGGTGCTTACAGACTATGTTAAATCAGCAGGTCTGCGCGCAGGACTACAATATATCTTAAATATCATCGCGTTCGGCTATGTAGCTGTTGGCCTATTCGTATTGTGGGGAGTGTAAAATGAGTTTACCCGTTCACGAGTTTGATGCAGTAGTAATTGGTGCTGGCGGTGCAGGTATGCGCGCAGCACTACAGATTTCGCAGTCTGGTAAATCATGTGCACTGTTATCAAAAGTATTTCCAACCCGTTCTCATACTGTGTCTGCTCAAGGTGGTATTACTGTAGCACTTGGTAATTCACACGAAGACAATTGGGAATGGCACATGTATGACACCGTTAAGGGTTCTGATTATATCGGTGACCAAGACGCTATCGAATACATGTGTAAAACTGGTCCGGAAGCAATTATCGAAATGGAAAATATGGGTCTACCATTTTCTCGTTTCGAAAACGGTAAAATCTACCAGCGTCCTTTTGGCGGTCAGTCTAAGAACTTTGGTGGCGAGCAGGGCGCTCGTACAGCAGCTGCAGCTGACCGTACTGGTCACGCGCTTCTACACCTTCTTTACCAGCAAAACGTAAAGAACAAAACAAAAGTTTTCTCTGAGTGGTATGCACTTGACCTAGTTAAGAACCAAGACGGAGACGTTGTTGGTTGTACCGCGATTGATATCGAATCTGGTGAAGTAGTTTACTTCAAGTCTCGCGCAGTTGTACTTGCAACAGGTGGTGCGGGTCGTATCTACGCATCTACTACAAATGCACACATCAATACCGGTGACGGTGTTGGTATGGCACTTCGTGCAGGCGTTGCAGTTCAAGATATGGAAATGTGGCAGTTCCACCCAACGGGTATCGCTGGCGCAGGAACATTGGTAACAGAAGGTTGTCGTGGTGAAGGTGGTTATCTTCTAAACAAAGACGGCGAACGTTTCATGGAACGTTATGCACCTAACGCGAAAGACCTTGCTGGTCGTGACGTTGTTGCGCGTTCAATGATGACTGAAATTCGTGAAGGTCGTGGTTGTGAAGGCCCATGGGGGACTCACATTAAGCTTAAGCTTGACCACCTTGGTAAAGACGTTCTTGAGTCTCGTCTACCTGGTATCCTTGAACTTTCACGTACGTTTGCACACGTTGACCCAGTGAAAGAGCCAATTCCAGTAATTCCTACTTGTCACTATATGATGGGTGGTATTCCTACAAATGTTGATGGCCAATGTCTAACGGTTGATGAAAACGGTAACGACAAGGTTGTTAACGGTCTATTTGCTTGTGGTGAGATAGCCTGTGTATCTGTACACGGTGCGAACCGTCTTGGCGGTAACTCACTTCTTGACCTTGTTGTATTCGGTCGCGCGACCGGTTTACACCTTGGTAAGACATTGTCTGAAATGGCACCAACACGCGACGCATCAGAGTCTGATCTTGAAGCCTCTATGACTCGTTTCAACCGTTGGGAAAATTCAGAGAAAGGTAAGGGCGAAGACCCAGTACAAATTAAGAAAGACTTGCAGAAATGCATGCAGCTTAACTTCTCAGTATTCCGTGAAGGTGAAGCAATGGCGGAAGGTCTTAAAGAGCTTAGCGAAATTCGCGAGCGTCTTAAGCATGCACGCCTTGACGACAAGAGCGCAGACTTCAATACCCAGCGTATTGAATGTTTAGAGCTTGATAACCTAATGGAGACCGCGTACAGCACAGCAGTAGCAGCGAACTTCAGAACGGAAAGCCGTGGTGCTCACAGCCGCTTCGACTTCCCGGACCGTGATGACGATAACTGGTTATGCCACAGCATCTACGATCCGAACACTGATAAAATGCTCAAACGTGAAGTGAATATGGCGCCTAAGCTTAGGGAAGCATTCCCGCCTAAAGTGCGTTCATATTAAGAGAGGCAACGATCATGCAATTAACTTTTTCGATTTATCGTTACAACCCAGAAGTAGATGCGAAGCCTCGCATGCAAGACTACACTCTAGAAGTAGAGGAAGGTCAGGACATGATGGTGCTAGACGCGCTACTTGCACTTAAAGAGCAAGATCCGTCGCTTTCTTTCCGTCGCTCTTGCCGTGAAGGTGTGTGTGGTTCAGACGGTGTGAACATGAACGGCAAAAATGGCCTTGCGTGTATCACTCCTTTATCTGCACTGGGCAAAGGTAAAATAGTAGTTCGTCCACTTCCAGGTCTACCTGTTGTACGTGACCTTGTTGTTGATATGACGCAGTTCTACACACAGTACGAAAAGATTAAGCCGTTCTTAATCAACGACAGTAAGCAGCCGCCAGCGCGCGAACACTTACAGTCACCTGAAGAGCGTGCGAAACTTGACGGTCTTTACGAGTGTATTCTATGTGCATGTTGTTCAACGTCATGCCCATCTTTCTGGTGGAACCCTGATAAGTTCATCGGTCCTGCTGGTCTACTTCACGCGTATCGTTTCCTTATCGATAGCCGTGATACGGCAACTGAAGAGCGTCTTAACGACCTTGATGATGCGTTCAGCGTATTCCGCTGTCACGGTATCATGAACTGTGTAAGTGTATGTCCTAAGGGCTTAAACCCTACAAAAGCGATAGGCCAAATTAAGTCTATGCTTTTACAACGGGCTGTTTAGTACTATATTCTGATAACTTCCTAAAGTTACAGATAGTGATGCTCTAAATAGCCATCCCAAAAGGATGGCTATTTTTTTATATATTCGCTGTTATAACACTTGGTTATGCTGAGAATAACCTTATAATACATCTTGATTGTTAACTAGATTTTATAAAACGTAGCAAGGCAAATTAAATGCAAGAAAGCGTGATGAAAGCGTGGTGGGATTCCTCGCACATGGCAGGTGCCAACGCTGCCTATGTTGAAGAGTTGTATGAAACTTATTTAGAAGACCCGCAAAGTGTCTCTGAAAATTGGCGACAAATCTTCGATAACCTCCCCAAAGTCGATGGCGTAGAGTTAGAAACCAATCATACAACAATTAAAAATCAATTTAGGCAACTTGCTGCGTTAGGGCCAACCGCCCGCATGTCTAGTCCGTCTGTGCCTTCTGCAAATGTTTCAGACGACAGGCAAGTTAAAGTTCTTCAGTTAATCAATGCGTTCCGCTTCCGCGGTCATCAGCACGCAAACCTTGACCCGTTAGGTCTATGGAAACAAGAGCGTGTACGCGACTTAGAACTATCTCACCACAGCCTTTCTGAACAAGATTTTGATACAGTCTTCAATGTAGGGTCTTATGCTATTGGCAAAGATTCTATGCCGCTTGGTGAACTGTTTAAATCGCTTAACCGCACTTACTGTGGCTCTATCGGTGCAGAATATATGCACATCACTGATACCGAGCAGAAGCGTTGGTTACAACAAAAAATTGAATCTGTTCAAGCAAAACCTGAAATTTCTCGCGATGAGAAGTTAGGCATTCTTAAAGGCCTTACTGCGGCTGACGGAATGGAAAAGTACTTGGGTTCTAAATTCCCAGGTGCAAAGCGTTTCTCGCTAGAAGGCGGCGACGCACTTATTCCAATGCTTAAAGGTTTAATTACCAAAGCTGGCACTGCGGGTACCAAAGAAGTGGTTATCGGCATGGCTCACCGTGGTCGTTTGAACGTGCTAGTTAACGTATTGGGTAAAAACCCATCGGTGCTGTTTGATGAATTTTCAGGTAAGCACGACGACTCACTAGGCGCGGGTGACGTGAAATACCACGCAGGT
>NZ_JAFLMX010000063.1:0-13894 GCF_017849675.1 Alteromonas sp. AO-Serp | reverse complement strand
ATTTAGCCAATCAACTTCTCGATACCAACGTGGACATTGCTGCCAAATTAACAAAACGCGAGTTCGAAATATTTATTGCGATAGCGATGAATAAATCCCGCTTCGATATTGCTGATGAGTTGGGCCTATCGGCTAAGACTGTCTCTAACGCACTTACCGTCATTAAGCGAAAGCTCGACGCGGTGCCCTCCCAGTTTTCAGCCATTGCGGCTAAACACGGTTATATCGGTGATGCAGAGCTTTCAGCGTCTCAATCGGTGTCTTTTGTCGAGAAGAGTGAGAAGTAGCCATAGGTTTCCCCTCCTAAAGTAGGAGTCAAATCGGTCTATCGCATCATGGTAGGTACAACGTAAAAGTACCATTATCAAACTACACAACAAACCAAGTTAGTGCGCGTGGTACGCGCAAAGTTATCAAAAGGTACTTCTTATGATTTATGCAAAGCCAGGTAGTGAAGGTTCGGTCGTAAGCTTCAAAGAAAGCTACGGTAATTTTATCAATGGCGAATGGGTAGCACCGGTTAAAGGTGAGTACTTCACCGCAACATCTCCAGTAGACGGCAGCGACATCGCACAAATCCCACGCTCAACATCTGAAGACATTGAGCTTGCGTTAGATGCCGCTCACGCTGCGAAAAAGGGCTGGGCAGATACGTCAGTAGCTGAGCGTTCTAACATTCTTCTGAAAATTGCCGATCGCATTGAAGAAAACCTAGAGCTACTTGCCGTTGCGGAAACATGGGACAATGGTAAAGCCGTTCGCGAAACGCTTAATGCAGACATTCCGCTGTGCGCAGACCACTTCCGTTATTACGCAGGCTGTATTCGAAGCCAAGAAGGCACCATCGGTGAAATTGATAAAAACACGGTGGCGTATCACTTCCACGAACCTTATGGTGTTGTTGGGCAAATCATTCCATGGAACTTCCCGCTACTTATGGCTGCATGGAAACTTGCGCCAGCACTTGTTACCGGTAACGTAGTGGTGCTAAAGCCAGCAGAACAAACGCCAGTATCTATCTTATTGTTCGCCGAACTAATCCAAGACCTACTGCCACCGGGTGTACTAAACATCGTTAACGGGTTCGGGGCAGAAGCCGGACAGGCTCTTGCAACAAGCACAAGAATTGCAAAAATTGCGTTTACTGGCTCTACACCTGTTGGCGGACATATCCTTCGCTGTGCTGCTGAAAACCTTATTCCATCTACCGTTGAGCTTGGCGGCAAGTCGCCAAACTTATTCTTCCCAGACATCATGAATCACGAGCCTGAATTTATTGATAAGTGTGCGGAAGGTTTAGTGCTTGGATACTTCAACCAAGGTGAAGTATGTACGTGTCCTTCTCGAGCGATTATTCACGAAGACATCTATGATGCATTCATGGAAAAAGTGTTGGAAAAAATTCAGAAGATCAAACGTGGCAACCCACTAGACACAGACACCATGGTGGGTGCACAGGCATCTAATGAGCAGTTCGAAAAGATCCTTAAATACATCGATATCGGTAAGTCAGAAGGGGCTCAGGTTGTCACTGGTGGTGAGAAAGAGCAGCTACCTGGCTTTGATGGAGGCTACTACATTCAGCCGACTATCTTGAAGGGTGAAAACCACATGCGTGTGTTCCAGGAAGAGATTTTTGGTCCGGTAATCGCTGTTCAAACCTTCAAAACCGAAGAAGAGGCGATTGAGATTGCCAATAATACAAGCTTCGGACTTGGCGCTGGTGTATGGAGCCGCGATGCGAATGTAGCATTCCGCGTGGGTCGAGCGATTGAAGCAGGTCGCGTATGGACGAACTGTTATCACTTGTATCCAGCTCACGCTGCGTTTGGCGGCTACAAGAAATCGGGCATTGGCCGCGAAACCCACAAGATGATGCTAGATCACTACCAGCAGACAAAAAATCTATTGGTAAGCTACGACATCAACCCACTTGGTTTCTTCTAAGTAAACCTGAGGGCGGCGCCTACCGCCGCCCGCTACTTTTATGCGCATCGCATTTTCCTCAATCATTTTCTTGCTGTTTCTCAGCACCAATGTGTTGGCGCAGTCTGACGCGACAGACATTCCACAAGACATTTACAAAATATTTCCCAATGCTACACGCGTGGGGGAGATGCACACTGACATCAAGGTAACCCCGGTCTATCAGCTTCAGCAACTACTCGGATATGTTTTTGAGTCGAATGACTTTGTCGACTTCATAGGCTTTTCAGGCAAACCAGTTAATGTAGTGATTGGGCTAGACACACAAGGCAATGTGGTCGATCTTTTCGTCAAGCAGCATAGCGAGCCGATTTTTTTGCACGGGCTTGGCGAGAAATCCATGTTTGATTTCGTTGCTCAATATCAAGGGCACAGCGTCAAAGAACGTTTTATCATTGGTGGTAAAAGCAATGTAGGCAAAGACGCTACCTACTTTGATGGGGTTACGAAAGCCACCGTATCGGTGCTGGTTATCAACGATACCATCGTGACATCTGCATTAGCCGTTGCCAGAGCTAAGCTCGATGGCTTTGTTGCGCCTAGCAACAATATTATCAATCCAGACTTTTACGAACCTCTTACTTTTAGCGAATTGGTGGACAAGGGCTACATTCAAAAGCACCAGATTACTCAGCAAAATACCGAAGGGCTTTCGAGAGAAGTGGTTCGGGCGGTTGACGATATTCAAAGCGAGTTTGCTCTTGATGGTGACATCATTGCCGAACACTACTATGCGTTTTTAAGTCTTCCTGTTGTGGGGAAAAACCTGCTGGATGAAGAGGAATTTGCTCGGTTACAGGAAAATCTAAATCCAGGAGAAATGGCACTGATGGTACTGAATACGAAAGGGTTCAGTTTTATCAGCGATGAGTTTATTCCCCAAACCACACCTGAGCATTTACGGGTATCTCAAGGCGGCTTTCCCACAGCTATCCGCGATATCGATTTTTATAGCTTCTATGACCCCGCATTTTCACAAGCATTGCCCGACTACAACGAGATCAAAGTACTTCGAGTAAAATCGAAAGGTGGGCTGTCACTTGACCAAGAAATGGAAATAGCGATTAGTGTGCCGTTTAAGCCGAGTTTCTTCGAGCAAGATGAGCATCTGTTCCCTTTGAAAGTGACACTGCCTAGTGCACTATTTATGGAAAATCCTGAGGCTCAGTTAGCGAAGCCCATTCCGTTGTGGCAGAAAATTTGGAGGGACAGAACCTTAACGATAAGCATCACCGTTGTTTATCTTGTAGCGCTGTCGTTGTTTTTTGCATTCCAGCAAAGGCTGACGCCTTACACCAAGTTTGTGCATACAGTGCGGGCATTTTCCCTTGTGTTCGTGCTGTTTTTTATTGGCTTTTACGCTCAAGGGCAACTGTCTGTTGTCAACATATACACGCTGCTACTGGATATTGTCGACGGATTTTCCTTAGAGGTATATCTTCTCGACCCGGTCATTTTTATTTTGTGGAGCTTTGTATTTGTCTCGTTGTTTATCGTTGGGCGGGGACTATTTTGCGGCTGGCTTTGCCCCTTCGGAGCACTCCAGGAAATGATGGGAATACTGGCTGAAAAGCTCAGGATAAAACAAATTAGAATTAAGCCACAGCACCACAAACGGGCACAAAAAATTAAATATGGGTTGCTTATAGGGCTTGTTGCGTGCTCATTCTATTCGCTAAACCTTGCGGAGAAGCTCGCTGAGATAGAGCCGTTTAAAACGTCCATAACCCTACACTTTGTTCGATATTGGCCTTTTGTACTGTATTCGGTTTTATTGCTGCTACTTAGTTTAAAAATTCATAAAGTGTACTGCCGCTATTTATGTCCGTTGGGAGCGGGGCTAGCCATTTTGGGGCGTTTCCCTTTAGTTAAATTGCTTACACGTAAAGATGCCTGTGGTAATCCGTGTCAGCTGTGCAAACAAAAGAAATGTGGTATTGATGCTATAGAACAAGACGGCAGCATTGACTATGCTGAATGTATTCAGTGCCTTGAGTGTGTGGTTACGTTAGATAACCCTGACTTGTGCAAAATCGATAAATATAAAAAGAAAAAGGTGCCAACGCGTGTCAAAAACCTCAATCCTGTCCGCACTTAGTCAACCTGCTAATAGCAAGGTTAACGATGACAACCATTCTAGTTTATACGGTGCTAAAGAAGCCTGCCGTGATGTGGCCAATGAGATTTTAGCCAACGTTAAGTGCGATGAAATAGAGCTATTACTCTTTCATACCAGCACGCTGTTTGACTTAGACACAGTAGCAAAGGAAATCTCCGCACGTTTTCCGCACGTGAATATTGTTGGCTGCACCAGTGCTGGAGAGTTTAATAAAAATGGGTACGGAACAGAAAAACTTTTGGCCGTCGCGTTTTTGAAAAACGAATTTTCTATTGCCACAGCATTGGTGCCTAATTTAGGCGAAGTAAACTTTGATGAAGCCCACGATATTGCCAGTGGTTTGCGCCGAGCCTTACAGGGAAGGGAGCGTCGTTACGATACAGAGCAGCACTTCGTTATTTCTGTGCTCGATGGACTTACCCGCCATGAGGAACATTTTCTAGAAACCTTTGCGACTGCATTTGGCAATATCCCACACTTAGGCGGTAGCGCCGGCGACGATTTAAAGCTTGAAGCCACCTATGTGTTTTACAACGGTGAATTTCATCGAGACGCTGCAGTATTGCTGCTTGTTGGCACGGGAAAGCCCTTCACCGTATTCTCCATTGATCACATTAACTCTCCCGTATCGAAGCTGGTGGTCACCCACGCCGATCCTGAGTCGCGAACCGTGTATGAAATAAACGGTGAACCTGCTGCGCAGTATTACGCCAGTTTATTGGGAATGAAAGCTGAAGACTTAACGCCTGATGTGTTTTCCATGTTTCCCCTTGCAGTGATGGTAGGTGGCAAGTACTTCATCCGCTCTATTCAAAAAGTAGATTTGGCCACTAACGCCATTACCTTTTACTGCGCGGTAGATATTGGCATTATTCTTACGTTTGTTCAGCTGGGTGACTGCATTGAAGCATTAGAAAGTAAACTAGACAAACTGCGCGCTCAGCTTGGCGAGCCCGAATTTGTCTATGCTTGCGATTGCTTTTTGCGAAGGCTCGAAATTCAACAAGGCAAAAACGACCACGAAATAAGACGGCTACAGCAAAGGTACAATGTCGCGGGCTTCAATGCCTATGGCGAGCATATTCACTCGGTTCACTTGAACCAAACGTTTACGGGGGTGTATTTTGCAGCCCAATAATCAATTTACCGACGTGGAAGCGCTCCAAAAGGCCCTTTACGAGCAACGGCGTGAAAACGAAAAGCTTGAGAAAATAAACGCAGCGCTGATGTATCGCATGGAAGAGGGCGGTTTTAATCATCACAGCTACCGCGCCTTCGAACATTCGGTTCAACTTTCTGAAAAAGTGAGTCAGAAAACAGAGGAGCTACAGTCAGTACTGCAAAAGCTGGAGCAGTCAAATGCCGAGCTAGTGCGGGCTCACGAAGAAACCCATCAGGTTAAACAGCGTTTACACGACGCCATTGAAAGCACTAATCAGGCGATGGTGTTGCTAGATAGACTGGGCGGGATCATCTTCTTTAATCGGCACTTTGAAACTGTTTGGGATGACCTTTCCATTACCCCTAAAATTGGCGATAACTATTACGATATCACCCAAGCTGCCAAGCATTCCGGGGTTATTCGCCGTGCCCTGCCTGCTGATGTCGAAGGCAGGATGATCTATCAGTTGTCGAACCGGCGATGGTATCAGCTGACCAATCGACCCACGCAAGAAGGCGGGAACGTTATTCTGTTTAACGACATCACTGAAGTAAAACTGCTTGAATCGAATCGTTACGAGCAAGTCATTAAAGAGAAAAACAAGCTGTTGCAAAGCCTTATCGATAATATTGATGTTGGAATATTGCTCATTGATAAAGAAGGTGGCATTGCGTTTTGGAATAACACGTTTTTGACCCAGTCAAACGTGCCCCAGCACGTACTGGTAAACAGTAAGAATATTTATGCCCTTCAAAATAACCGTCACTGGAGCGGGCTCAACCTAAACCCGGTGGGGCCAAGTACCCAGATTATACACGAGCAATTGGTGGTTGAACGCAACATCACTACACTGCCCGACGGCAATACGCTGTGCACGTTCACCAATGTTACATCGCAGCATCACTACGCAGAAACGCTGAAGCAAAACGAAAGCTGGATCCGCATGATAACCGATAATGTACCGGCGCTTATTGCTTACATTGGTACCGATAAAAAGTTTCAATACACCAATAAAGGTTATCGCGATTGGTATGGCGTTAGTGAGCAAGACATTAATGATATGCCTATGGATCGAAGCCATCTGAAAGAGGTTTACCCCAATCTTATTCAGTACTTGCGCCGTGTTAACCAAGGCGAAGTGGTGAGCTTTCAAAGCAAAGAAAAAAATGCTCATGGCGACGTTGGCTTTTTACAGAAAGTTTATTTGCCTCATTTCAATGAATCTGGCGATATCACCGGGCACTTTGTCTTGGCAACAGACGTGTCGCAGCAGGTAGAAAGCCAACTCCAGCTTAAAGCGGCTAAAGACCAATTAGAATCGAATGTAGAAAAGCGTACCCGTGAACTCAATCACGCCAACATCGCCCTTCAAGAAGCGATTGATTCAAAGAGCAAATTTTTGGCTGCTATTAGCCACGATCTTATGCAGCCCCTTAGCGCTGCCATCTTGTTCAACGAAACATTGAAAGATCAAGTGGATAGTTCATCCAGCCCCATTGTTACCGCCCTCGATAATTCACTGTCTGATTTACATGGCCTTATTCGCACGCTTATTGAAACATCCAAACTGGACGCTGGGGTGTTACAGCCCGATAAGCAGCTAGAAAATGTATTGCCGTTACTTATGCAGCTAGCCGAAGAGTTTACGCATATCAGTAAAGACTACAGTGTAGATTTTCGCTATCGCTTGAAAGAAGCTTTCGTGGTGACAGACGTGAACTTACTTTCTCGAATACTGCGAAATTTATTAATAAATGCAATGAAATACGGTGCCAACGGCAAGGTGTTACTGGCAGCACGAAAGGTGAATGAGAACCTAGAAATTAGCATCTATGATCAAGGTGTGGGTATAAGCGAAGACGATCAGAAAGTTATTTTTAAAGAGTTTTCCAGATTAGAAAACGATTTTAACTACTCTTACAGTTTGGGTCTGGGATTATACATTGTAGATAAAATGAGTAAGTTGCTAGAGCACGATATTCGAGTGCGCTCGAAAGAGGGCGTAGGCGCATGTTTCACGGTGACCATTCCTATTACCGAAGTGTGTGATACGAGTCAGGAACAAGACTATCTTTATACTTTGGAGCCATCGTTACCAGATTACGTTTTGGATAAGCATATATGGCACATTGATAACGATGCGAATATGCGCATTGCTATGCAAACGTTGTTCGCAAACTGGGACATGGAAGTAGACACCTTCTCAGGTTTTGAACAATGCAGTGCCGTAAATAATGGCAGCTTTGACGAGTGCGACATGCTTATTGTCGATTACCACCTAGATGAAGAAGAAACCGGTTTAGACATTGCGAAACGCGTAAGAAAAATCGCGCCTTCAATGCCCATTATGATTTGCACCGCTAATCACTCAAAAGCGTTAGCGAATGAACTTGAAGGCACTGACATTCAGCTGCTGCACAAACCTGTTAACTCCTCGGTGCTTAAGGCGGCGCTAGTCTCAAGCTTGAATGGCTAAAAGTAAACGTGTCTAAGACCTGTTAATCTTCGGTGCATAGCAAAGAGCAACAGGTCTTAATTAAAGACGTATTGGTTAAAGTCGATATTCGCGGCACTGGCCACAACCTTTACTCGGTTGCTGGCGCCTAATTTTTTAAGAATAGATGAGACGTGAGACTTAACCGTGGTTTCAGAAATATTAAGCTCGTAGGCAATCACTTTATTGGCTAACCCTTGAGTTAGATATTTCAGTACGGTCAGCTCTTTTCGTGTTAATGAACGAATTTGCTCCGGCGAAATACCGTTGTCATTGGTCATGCGTGTTCTGGTAGACGGCGTTCTCAATATCTCTGATGGTAAACACACGTTCCCTTCAAAAATACTCTCGATAGATGTGGCTATTTCTTCAATTTTGCTGCTTTTTGAAATAAAGCCAACGGCACCATAAGAAATGGTTTGCAGTATATTTTGCTTTTCCGTTTCAGCGGAAATAATCACTACAGGTACGTTAGGGTGTTGGTTTCGAACTTCTAAAAGTCCGTTTAGGCCACAGGTTTCCGGCATATTTAAATCAAGCATGATTAAGTCGAACTTCGCGTCTTGCTCTAGCAACGTTAACGCTTCAGAAATTGAATTGGCTTCGAGGGTTTCTGAGTCGGGAAACTTTTTCCCTAAAATGGTAATCATTGCGTGACGAAAAATAGGGTGGTCGTCAATTATCAAGATACGGTGCATGGTCTTTCCCTCAGCTAAAAAAGCGACATTTGCCGCTGGCCTTGTGACTTATTTGGGCTGGCGTTTTATTCACACATAAGCCTTTTAGTAAGACAAAATTATGGCGTAAATGAAACGCTTCAAAGTGACCAAGTTCCCCGAAATATTAAAAGCTAAACAGTCACTTCACGTGTTTACAATGTTAACATTAATATAACATTAAATCAGGCCTAATAAGACCAATGGCTTATAATAAAAAAGCACGTAAGACCAGTACTGACGGGACTTTCGTTCTATAACTCGTCAAGTAACTGCCTTCTTTTTTCGGCGTATTCTGTTTCGCTAATTAGGTTTGCCTTTTTTAGTGCGTCTAACCGTTTAAAACGAGCAACGATATCGTTTTCTGCTGGTAAGGGGGCCGAGCCTGCTACGTCTTTCTTACTGGGTGTGTTTTTCCTATTCGCTGGGGAAAGTGTTTCCTTTTCTACAGGTGCTTCAAATGCCAGCTGAGTCGGTGCGACCACCCAATCGAAGCGATTTTTCGTTTTTAGTTCTATACCAGGTGCGGAAAAAGAGAGTGGGGAATCGAATGAGAACTTTGCTTGTTTCCGGTTACCAAAATCAAAGTCGTATTTTACCAAGCCCTGAGAAGTAGGATCATAAGCCATTTCGTAGGCTTTATTGGCTACTTTATCGAACTCGCCAATAAGAATATTGAGCTGGTCGTCTGCAACGAAAATACTGCCTGCAACGTAATACGTTTGGGTTTTAAGGCCTGCCAAATAGCGCTTCTCTTTACTAAGGGCAAAAATTACGTCTTGCTGAGCAGTCGCTGTTCGCAGCGCCTCAGGCAGATAGGCGGCAAGTAACGCAACCTGTTCGTTGGAAAAAAGCGGTGTTGACGTATTTTTGTTCTTAACCACCTGAATAGCGCTAAGTATGGCGGATACATCCTGCTCTTGCAGCGTAAAGGGGTGCTGGTTGGCACGCATGTCACTGTCTGTTTCGTTTTGCTTTTCAACAAGGCGAATAAAATTGTTTTTGTCCTCCTGAAATATGACCTGTGCGTCTGCGATATGTACTGTCGTTATGAAGAGTAGGGCTAACAGAATGGGTTGAGCTGAACGTAATGAAAATAGAGATATATTTTTCATGATCTTTCCTTTTTCAATAGGAAAAGCGAGAGTGAATCTCGCTTTTTATGTCATATCTTTTAGCTTAATTTTAATTTCTTATTTAAGTGTAAAATTAATCAGTTTTTTATCATTAATTAAATGAATCGAGTAATTTTAAATTTCAGAGTAATTAGATATAACTTCAATGTTAAAATATGACTGATTTTTAATTCTCAATTAAAAGAACACAGTGCCACCTAGTTGAATTAGGGTTAAGTCTTCTGCGCTGTTATAAATTCCTTGCGCAGATTCTGAACCATCAATATCTAAACTTAGGTTTTCGTATTTCGCGTACACCAAGAAGCGCGAGCCAAAATATTGTTCTGCTGCAACACCCCACTGACTAAGCTCTGAGCCGGTAACGCCATCTAAATGAGCCATGCCGTATTGGTCGTTATAACTGGCATATTCAGCATAGAAAGCAGAATCACCAAAGCGATTAAACTGTTTTCTTATGCCTGCTTTAAAGTAATAAGCATCTGTATCGTCGCCCGACCCAACAATCGCATCGTCAGCTTCTTCCATCTGATAAGTGGCTACCCCAAATACTCCAGACTCAATATGCATGAGCCCTGCTTGCAGTTGCAGCGTAGTTGAACTGTTGCCCCCAACATTGCTACCGCCATCTTTATTCACTGAGTAACCTGCATGAAGGTTAGTTTTGAAGCCTTCGTGCTCAGCCGCATACTTAACCGCAATATCGTAAATTTCGTCGTTTGCATAACCTACTGCAATACTCACGTTGCCCATTTGAGGGAGATCGTAGCGCACGCCGTTGCGATATATACCGTTACAGTCAATACCAATACCCAAGCCAGGCGTAGCTAAGCACTGAGCAAATTGACCCCACGCGACATTGGTTGAACCTTCTTCTACGCCTCGAATAAAGAAGCCATTTGCTCTAAATAATGGAGAAATTCCCGACCAGATTGTGCCAGAGGGATCGGCTAGAACGGCAATGTTATCGGTGGGAAGGCTTTGTAAACCAATGGTGATTTTACCCCAGTCGCCACCAAAGTAGAGGCTACTGCCCAATAGGCCTATGTCGCCGCCATTGAAGGTGTCTAAGTTATCCTGATTGGCAAACAAAAGCGGGGTTTGATGGCCACCACCGGCGTAGTTGGGTGCGCCTGAAAGAGGCTCAATAATGACTTCAAAGCCCACGTCCATGCCTTGTTCTTCCAGTTTATAATTCCCTGAAAGCGTAATACGGCTGCCTAGCGTTGTACCGTTGTCTGAAAGTTGTGCCACATCACTACCCACACCGTCGTCGTAATAGGTTAAGCCTTCATTTATCCATCCAGAGATATTCCATGAATAGGGCTCGTCTTGGGCAAAACTATGGCTACTGACTGTGCTTAAAATGGCAATAGATAAACAGGTTTTTGTAAATGTATTCTTTTTCATTTTACTGTCCCAATATTGGTAGTGTTGATTAATTACAGTGGCTTTTTATTTTTATTTTTGACTGGTTTTAATGCTTTCGGTGTCCAGTAAATTGATAATAGGTTCTATTGAATTTTGAACCATCGGCCGTAAGGCGTGTTAATCTCCTTCTTTAGTAGCGGGAAAATTAAATGTAAAAATCATAAAAAACGCGACTACTGTGAAAAAGTAAGTCGCGTTTTTTTGATTTTTGTTCAGCTTTTGTGTGGATAAAAGCGCGTGTGGTAACAACTGCTATCTGATTAGAATCTCGCTTTTAGATTTACACTGACCATTCGCGGTTGTGCGGGGCCCACGAACTCTGCACCTTCTACGTCGGGATAAATGTCTTCTAATACCTCATCAGCCTCGCCATACGTGCCAAAGGTTTCATAGTCTTTGTCGAACACATTGTTCACACGTAGCGATGCGGTAAATGTGTCGTTGAAACGGTACGATGCATAAATGTTTGCAATAATGTATCCGTCAATCTTTTCATTTTCGTTAGCCTCATCGCCCCTAACGTACTGACTAGATGCTGAAATAACTTCTGCGCCTAAACGCGCTTTATCCGTTAAGGCGTAATCTGCGTAGAGCTTGACTAAATGCTCTGACTGGCCTGGAATTTTGTCACCTGGTGTTACGACCCGATCCGGCCCCTGAGGGTTAAAGGGGCTAAACGACGTGAATGTCGATTCGTAGGTTGCGTTAAGATAGTTGTAGTTTAACCGGTAGGTTAGTTTTTCCCACGTTGAGCCTACGCTGAATTCAACGCCCTGACGCTGGGTTTCATCAACGTTAATAAAGTATCCGCGAGAGGCAACAGAGCCTGCTTGTTGGAAGATAATGTCATCCTTACTTCTACTGTGAAAAACATTTAGCATCACGTCGATGTTATCAATGCGTGTGGTGTAGTTCGCTTCAATAGTTTGGGTGACCACCTGATCAAGAGGAGGATCGGCCACAAAACCGTTCGGTAAGCGGCACGGGTCGTCTTCATCTGCACAGCTTAACTCTGCTGGGCTTGGCGTTCTTGAAGACTGGCTGATTGCAAGATTCAACTGGCTTTGCTCATCAATAGTAATGTCTACACCTACCGCTGGGTTAAATTGGGTAAAACGGTGATTGCCGTCCAATGAACCTTCACCGTCATCAATCAGGTCTTCCATAACAATATGGTCTCGGTTAAAACGTCCACCAAGATTGAGTGATACGGCTGAAGAGAGCTGTGTACTATTCATGAAAAATAGCGACCATGCGGTGGTGTCTACATCTAATCTAACCCTGGCTTCTTGTGCCATGAGCCCGTCGATGGGTAAAACGGTGCGTGAGTCTTGTGCAGATTCGTTTTCCAAAATACCAAATGTAGTATCAGCGGCGTAGTTAACATCTCCTTTGGTGTAGCTGGCACCAACAATTAACTCTGAACTGAAGCCGCTTAAGGCATATTGTTTTGCTAGCTGAAAAGATAACCCAGTAGCTTTGGCGTCTGTCCGGCCCGTATTGTATGTTCCATCAAGTTCATCTGCGTCCACATCTGATATTTCACCAAGCGCGGTGTCGTCATCAAAGCCAATAAATTCAACCGCTTCTATATCGTCGCCTTCGCCTACAACAGGCAAATCATCGTCGTCGCCATCATCATCACTATCAAGCGGAGCATCATCATCATCATTGTCGTCATCATCTTCAAATTCACACAGTGTTACGCGTCCATCAGCGAACTGGCAGGCACCAAAATCACTGTCATCGCCGTTGATTGATTGAGTTTGTGTGTCGCGATAAAACATATTGGCGGTTAAAGATAAGGTGTCAGTTAAAACGAAATCACCGGTTATATTAACGTGCGTAAGTTCATTGTTGGTCTGATCGGGGTGGGTGTAGACCGCTTCTCTGCCTTCAATATCCAGCAGTTCAATAGGTGATGCACCATTGCCGAGTAACTCGTTATCGGCCATAAACAGGTTCATGTCGAGATGCATTTTGTCACTTTTATAGGCAAGCGATGTAAATACTTGCTGCACTTCAGATGGCGAATAGTCGCGCCAGCCATCTTCCTCATAGTGATTCAGGTTTACATAATACGCCCAATGATCGTTATGACCACCCGATTCCACAGATGCGGCTTTCTGGCCGAATTGTCCAGCCTGTAAATCTATTTCGTTGGCGTTGAAGCTAAACCCTGTTTTCGTTCTTAGCGCAAGGGCGCCGCCTAGCGTGTTTTGGCCAAACAGAGGGTTTGAACCAGAGTACAAAGAAACGGTATCTATAGCATCTAGAGGCATTAGGTCCCAATGCACAGTATCGCCAAACGCTTCATTAACCCGACCGCCGTTTAAGTACACCGAAATGCCCTGAGGTAGACCAAGCAGCGGAGAGGCAGTAAACCCGCGGTATTGCAGATCGGGTTGAAACGGATTGTTTTGAACATCGTTTAGGTTCACGCTTGCCAGCTGAGTTTTGAGTAGCTCCGGTAGTGAACGGTTGACGCTCCCTTCAATGTCGTCTTGAGTGAGTGTCTGAACGTTACCAAATACGGCAGAGTTATTGCCATTGGCATTAAGGGAGGTGACTCCTTGTACCTCTATGACCTCGTAGTGCTCGAATGCATTATTCGCTGCTGCAACGGTGTTACATACAGCGGCTACCGCGCTGGCAATGACAGTAAATACCAAAGGCGTTCTAGTTGTAAAAGCAGGCGTAGCTTCAAATTGTGACTCGCTTTTCGAGGGGCTGTCAGCAGGCTTTTCTATTGGGCATTGCAAAGGTTTACGTGTAGGCATGGTCTTGGCTGTGTAGTTATTATTTATGTTTTAAGTATTGCCCTAACCATTCCCTAAAAATATCCTCCTTAAG
>NZ_JAFLMX010000206.1:0-40070 GCF_017849675.1 Alteromonas sp. AO-Serp | reverse complement strand
CTAGACGCCTAAAAAGGGCGACGCATTTAGACAAGGCGTCGCCAATTGTTCCTAGATTAAATAACCAGGGCTTGTTGGTCTTTGCTGAATATTAAACAACAGCAGGCTCTAAAATGTACCGACAACTTTTACCGTGCCATCAACTTTACCTTCATCCACAAAACCTATGGTATTGGGGTTGGTCGCGACAAGATTTAACATCTCATCCTCAGTTGCTATCATTTCAGGTGGTGTGCCTCTGCCAGTAAACACAAGCTTCGACCAGAATGCAGAGTATTGTGATTCAGATTTTCCAAGCACATTATTATTAAAAGCGTCTCTGATATTATTACCTTGTTCGAAGGTAAGGGGAATTGCGCGACTTCCATCGGGAAATGCTTTTACTTTCCCCAAATATATTTTCTTGACGGTATCGATATCGATCCCAGAATTGTTATTGGCATTTATTATCACGGCTGTACCGGCATAAATCGGCGCAGACATTAAAAAGCACAGGGCTGCAACTATCTTCATTGATATTACCTTCGTTCTTAACTCGCTAACATCGAGGCAAGCATGCTAGTGGTTTGTACCCAAGGGCAACGCGCCCTCACGAAAGTATAACCGAGATTTACAATTTGTCGCATTTCGACAAAAGGTGAAATTTGAAGGATCCTAAAACATACAAAGAGAAATTATGGCAAAACCTAACGCAAAAGGGCCGGTCAGAACCGTGCAAATTTATTGCTCTAAGTGCAAATTCCAGCTATTTAAATATCGAAAAGGCGGCAAAGGCGCGTTGGTTAAATGCTTTAAAGAGAGAATAGTTGAGGACTTTACTCATGAAGAAGGAATATGTCCTTCTTGTGACGCACAGTTTGCAAGAAATGCCTTAATTCGAGGTGCACCGGCCCTGAAAATTGTTGGCACAAAGGTGACCATGAAGTAGCACAGACTGATAATCGGTTGTTAATTGGACAACTTTTTTAAAATATAAACGTTTGGATAATTTGCTCTTACGTAATTTTTGCCTAAATTAATATAAAGGGATTACAGCCTCAAGCCGTTGTGCTGTTTGGTAAAAAATTTAAGGCTGAGGTTAGAAAGCGCAACGGAATGGCTTTGTATTAAACGTCTACACATCGAGATGATAAATGTCCATTCAAAGAAAGTTTCTATTTTCTATTTCTGCTGTTATCGCTTTGTTCGCTTTAATTGTTGCCGTGGCAACGGTTATCACCACTTCCTCAAATGTTTCAACCCTTGTTCAAGAGCAAAAGAAGAACACCGCCGATCGTTTAGTGAATATTCTTACTGTGACTGACTCTATCATGCTTGAACGCGTCAAAAGCAGTATGGCGTTGCTTAAACAACGAGGTGAGGCAATCGGTGAACCCAATCAAACCGATATTGTTATCGTTAAAAATACGCAGGCTCGGCAGCTAAGGTTGGGCAATGCGGAGCAAGCCAACACATTCGATTTGGTCGATAACCTGACAAGCGTAATGGGAGGCACCGCCACGCTTTTTAGTAAAACAGGAGACGACTATATTCGCGTGAGTACCAATGTCATTAAAAATGGCGAGAGGGCGATTGGCACTAAGTTGGCCCCTGATGGCAAGGCGATCAAAAAGATTAATCAGCAGGAAGCGTATTACGGTGCGGTTGATATTTTGGGTAGCCCTTATTTAACAGGTTACGAGCCAATGTTTAACAGCAGTGGTGACGTTGTGGGCATCTGGTATGTGGGATACTCAGCCGACCTTAACGTCTTAGAGCAAGCCATTAAGCAAAGTCACGTGCTAAAAGAAGGCTTTGTTGCCCTTCGTGATGCAAAAGGTAACATTCGCATGCATTCCGCACATGTGAATGATCGGCAGGTGGCCGACGCCCTTCAACCTAATGATGACTGGGTTGTAGAAGTGGTACCGTTTTCGCCTTGGGGGTACGATATTATATTAGTGGCGTCGACGTCAGAAAAATCGGCTATGGTTCGAAGCTCTGTGTTGGTTGTTGTACTTAAAATCGTATTGGCGAGCGTGGGAATTTTGATCACCATTTGGTTGCTCGTTAAGTATATTGTTGGCAAGCCACTTGAAGAATTCATTGGGGTAGTAAACAACTTGTCTTCTGGTGAGGGAGATTTAACGTTCCGTTTTCAGGCATCAAGAAGCGACGAGTTTGGCACCATGGCAAGAGCGTTTAATGGGCTTCTTAGCCAGTTACAAGACACGTTGCAGAGTGTGGACGAAGCCACCGACCACATGCTAGCAAAGTCAGAAAGGTTAAATGCAACAGCGTTGCAATCCAAAGATACCGTTTCACAACTTAGCCGAGAAACGGAGTCAATTAATAACGCCATTTCGTTAATGCAGCAGAATGCACAAACTGTGTCGTCAACCATTCGCAGTTCAAGTGAAGCGGCACACGCTGCCGATCAAGATACGCGAAACAGCGTAAGCGTTTTGGCGCAAACCATTAAAGACATCCAGTCTCAGGCAAGCGATGTGGACGCGTCAGTACAGGTTATCACTGAGTTGGCTCAGGCAAGTGAAGAAATTAGCGGTGTAATGGAAGTTATCAGGAATATCGCAGAGCAAACGAATCTACTTGCGCTCAATGCAGCTATTGAAGCGGCTCGCGCTGGTGAGCAGGGACGTGGCTTTGCCGTTGTCGCTGACGAAGTCCGCTCGCTAGCAAGCAGAACGCAGTCTTCCACGGAAGAAATTCGCAATATGATTGAACGCCTTCAGCAAGGTAGCCGCGTGGCTTCTGAAAAAATGCAGCAAAATAAAGAAACCGCCTATAAAACCGTGGACACCACAAAACATGCTGGCGATTCGTTAAAGCAGGCGCTTGACGCTGTTGCACGCATCACAACGTTAAACCGAGACGCTGCCACAATGGCTGAAGGACAAACAGAGGTTGCTAACGATGTGAATAAAGGGGTAAGCAGTATTCAACAGGTGGGCAATGCCAATACTACCTATGCAAAAGAAGTGGTAGATAACTGTGAAGCCTTAGTTCAGCAAGTTAAGCAAATGCAAATGCAGTTGCGACGATACCATTTCTAGAGTTACTGGCTTATTCAATCGATTTGGCTGTCAGCAGGCAGCGAAGCAGAAACAAGATATATCGCCAGAGTCAATGTACGCTGAAATGCACAATTCTTGCGGTTGACATGAATAGTAACAATTTGAACCAATGCCAAAAGGGCTTTAGATTGCTAAGGCTCTTTTTGATATTTATTCTTACCCATGGATGAATATAGGGATTTTCCCACAACATGGATAAACCATAATGAAACAACTATCTACACTAGCTGGTGTGGTAGCGAGTGTTTTTGCATTCACATCGCTATCGACAACGGCAGTAGTGGCGCAAGAAGCGCAAACTGCATCTGCAGTCGTATCACCCGCGAAAAAGACACTTGCTGATGTTGAATACCGCTTACCGTCAACAATCGCTCCCACATTTCAACACATTCACTTAAATATCGACCCTGACAACCCTACATATTCTGGAAAAACGAATATTGATATAACGGTTAAAACCCCAACTAAGAAAGTGGGCTTTTATCAGCAAGATTTGACCGTGACTTCTGCACGTTTAGTGTCTGGAAGCAGCAGCTTTCCTCTAAATGTTACGATTGGAGAATACGACATCAATTGGGGCGAATCGCAAGATGAGATTGCGCCTGGGAAGTATACGTTAGAGATTACGTTTGAAGGGAAAGTGAACACGTCTTCAGATGGCATGTATCTGTCACGTTTTGAAGAGACCAACTATATATTTACCCAGTTTGAAGATATGCATGCGCGAAAAGCGTTTCCAAGTTTTGATGAGCCAAACTTCAAAATTCCTTATCAAATGACCATCAGTTCTCCCGAACATCAGGAAATTGTGGGTAATACACCTGTTGAAAAGGTGACAGTGGAAAACGGGATTAAAACCGTAGTGTTTGAAAAAACTAAGCCCATGCCGACTTATCTTATTGCCTATACCGTAGGGCCCTTTGATAGTGCTGAAATTTCTGGGCTGTCGGTGCCAGGAAAAATATACGTTCCAAAAGGGTATGCCGATAAAACCAAATTTGTTATCAAACACATCCCAGAAATCCTAGCCTCGCTAGAAGATTTTTTCGGTATCAAGTACCCCTATAAAAAAATGGATTTTGTTGCCGTACCCAACTTTACCCACGGTGCAATGGAAAACGTAGGTTTAATTACCTATCGCGATAGTTTGTTACTGCTAGAAGATAACCCAAGCGTCACAGAGCGTTCACGACCGCTAAATGTTATTGCGCATGAACTTGCTCACCAATGGTTTGGCAACTTGGTAACAATGGCGTGGTGGGATGACCTATGGCTGAACGAAGCGTTTGCGTCTTGGGCTGCAAGCCATACCATGAAAACCTTGTATCCAGAGTTGAACTACGCCGATCGCATAGTACAAGAGGGAGCATTTGGTGCAGATGCTAGTCCCACGGTGAAACCTGTTAAAAAGGTAGTGAAAAGTCAGCCAGATGTGATGGATGGGTTGGGCTTGAACTACTCAAAAGGTGAGTCAATTTTACAAATGATTGAATCGCTAATTGGTACAGAAAAGTTTCGTGAAGGTGTTCAAAACTACATGAATACCCATGCTTGGGGTAATACCGTAGCAGATGATTTGTGGCGCGCCCTAGATGAAGTGTCTGATTTCAACTTAAGCGCCATGATGAAAGCTTACTTGGAACAGCCGGGCTACCCACTTATTCATATTTCAAAAGATGGCAAATTAACCCAGTCCCGTTTTCACCTTGCTGGCGCGACCGTGGAGGATAAGACATGGGCAGTTCCATTAAAGCTGACTTATCAATCAAACGGAAAAATACTAAACGAAGTGGTTTTTATTGATAAAGAAACCACAGTTTTACCTCAGCTTGCTGAAGCAGACTGGGTATACCCTAATGACAATGCAACAGGTTACTTCCGTTGGTCAATTGAACCAGCTCAGCTAAACGCACTGCTAAATAACATTGACGCGCTAAATAAGCGTGAAAAGAAAAATGTGCTATACAACTACCAGGCGCTGTTAAACGCAGATCAAGTAGGTGTAGACAGCGTGATGAAGGTGCTTAATAGTTTGGCAAAAGATGATGACCCTGCGGTCATTCGTGCGGCTGTTGGCGTGTTAGCTGAGTTTAGTTATTTAGTAAATGAAGACAATAAAGCCGCCTATGCAAAGCTTCTAAATCAAAATTATATGCCTTTGTTAAACAAGCTAACCTTGTCTCAAAGTGAGCAGGATAACGCAGATGTCATTCGCCTGCGTAACCAGATATACAGCTTACTGGGTACTCATTCGAACAATGATCAACTTGTTGAACAAAGCGTTAAAATAGCGAAACAGTACCTTGCAGATACTAGCAGTGTTCCTTCCGGTATTGCCGGTACAGCAATTGAAATTGCTACGCGAAATAGTGAACAAGGCGAGCAGGGCACATGGTTTAATACAATTGTAGAGGCATTTAAAAAAGCACAGTTGCCAAACGTGAAAAGCACGCTGGTGTATTCGATGTACTTTGAAGACAAAGCAACCGTCTTTAAAATGTTAGATTTAGCGCTTACCGATGATATTACGCCTGCAAATACCATGTATATGGTGGTGAGAGTAGCACGTAACTTAGACGATCATACGCTATTGTATGAGTGGCTTAGTAAGAATAAAGACGCGCTACTAGCAAAAATGCCTGATTACCATGTAAGCAGAATGCCGGAATTTGTTTCAACAACCTGTTCGGCTGAAAACTTAGAAATGGCCAATGCGTTCTACGCGCCAATTAGCGAGACTTATCAAGGAATGGCACGCGGTGTCGAAATTATGCAGGACGAGTCTCAACAGTGTATGCGGCTGAAATCTGCATTTCAGGCAGACTTTAACGCCTTCTTAAACGAGCAGTTATAGGCAACAACGAAAAGGCGTTTACCCAGAGCTTTTTGTCCTAAAGTTATGATTGAAAGAGCGTCCACTAGGCGCTCTTTTTTTGTGCATAAAACTGTAACATGCACCACGGCGAGTCACTAAAATATTTCAAAGCTGAAACATTTACGCATTGTGACAAATCAACTTTCCCTGTACCAAAGTTCAGCAGAGTTAATCAATAAGTAAGTTTATTTTAAACGTCTAAGTTTCTGATTTTTAACGTTTGTGACGTTTATATTATTATTTTTATTAAGTGCTTGCTGTATATACGTATGTATAAGAATTTATACCTTCCTTATACAAAAAAGCGGAAAGCAAAATGATTCATGAGGGTAACACACAAAAGTATAAGCTGAGGAAATCAGCTAAAGTAGTCAACGCGTTGTTGGCGGGCGCATTGTCGTTAGGCGTTGTTTCTATTAATGCCTCTGCAGATACAGTATGGCAAGAGGACTTCGAAGCAAATGAACTGCAAGGCAAGGGCGCAACTGGCTCAGACCCAGCGGGAGCAATTGTTGATCTTGAAGGTGTTGATCGTTGGTCAGTAGACGTGTCAGCGAGTGAGCTAAGTGCCACTTCAGACTGGTTCCGTGTTGAAAGCGGCGCAATGCAAGCACGTGATACTGACGGTGAAGTAGTCTGGTTGAGCGAGTCTATCGATATATCTGGTGCCGGTGATATCACCATAAATGCCGTGCTTTCTCAAAGTGGAAATTTTGAGTCGACAGACTACATCGATGTATTTTACTCATTAGATGGTGGCGCATTCGAGCTTATTACGCTTTCAGAAGGGGCAACGAATACGGTACAGGAAGACTTTGGTTCTGCAACACTGACCGAAACGATAGGTAGCGGAAGCACTTTAGAACTGAAAGTAGCCATGGCTAACAACTCGGGTACCGAATATCTCAATTTAGACAGTATTTCAGTAAGTGGAAATGGAACTACCGATGGCGGGGATACTGGCGGTGACCCTGACAACGGCGGTGAACCTTCAAATGAACTTCTTTTCTTAAGTGGTACTTGTTTTAACTGCCCTGATTTGGAAGCAGTTAACCTAGCCAGCGACTTTGTTGCATCTGACTATTACGCAGCTCTCGACATAGCTATTGCAAACGGTGAAAGTGCGCAAACGTTAAAAGACACGGCGCATAACATCATTGAAAATGGTCATCGTACGCTTTCTTACTCAGAAGTGTGGACAGCACTCACTTACACTGATGAAGATCCTGCTAACACCGATAACGTTATCTTGTTCTACAAAGGCATATCACAAGGCAAGTTTACCAACGGTAGCGGTAGTCAAAGCACCAACCCAGACAATTGGAATCGCGAACATGTTTGGGCTAAGAGCCATGGTTTTCCTAGCTCAAGCCTAACGGCATACAGCGATATTCTGCACCTGCGTCCTACCGATATTTCTGTAAATAGCTCGCGCGGCAACTTAGATTTTGATTTTAGTGATAGCGTGCTTTCTGAAGCTCCGTTAAACCGAGTTGATGATGACTCTTTTGAGCCTCGTGACGCAGTAAAAGGTGATGTAGCACGCTCAATGCTATACATGGACGTGCGTTACGATGGCAATACAGCTGGTGATACCGAAGACGACTTAGTGTTAGTAAATCGCCTTACCTCTACTAGCGAAGCCGCGTTTGGTAAGCTTTGCGTATTGCTTCAGTGGCATGAAAGTGATCCAGTGGATGACTTCGAACGTCGTCGTAACGAGCGCGTTTATGAATTCCAAGGAAACCGAAATCCGTTTATTGACAAACCTGAACTTGCTTCACTTATCTTCAACGAGAGTTGTGATGGTACAGGTGGTGATACTGGCGGTGACACGGGTGGTGATACCGGCGGCGACACAGGTGGTGATACCGGCGGTGACACAACACCTTCTACCAGCAGTATTTACATTTCAGAATACATCGAAGGTGGCGGTTTCAATAAAGGTATAGAGCTTTTCAATAGCTCGACACAACCGGTAAGTCTAGCGGGTTATGAGTTAGTTTTACTCTCCAATGGTGAGACCGCAGATGCTGACCGTAAAGTGTTAGCACTTGAAGGCACAATCCCAGCAGGTGGCGTAGCAACATTCGCTCACGGAAGTGCAGATGCACTGTTAACTGCCGGCTCAACGATTAGCAGCTTCGTGATTAATTTCAATGGCGATGACTACATTGAGCTCGTCGCTAACGGTCAGGTTGTTGATGCTCTAGGTACGTACGGCGTTAAAACTAACTGGGGTAAAGACGTTACTTTGGTACGCAAGAGTTCAGTAACGGCAGGCAACCCTAACCGCAACCCAGCGTTTACCCTTGAAGAATGGGATAGCCTACCAAAAGATACGCTTAACAATTTTGGTTCGCACAATGGATCTGTTAGCGAGCCTACGGATCCAACTGACCCGACCGACCCAACTGATCCTACAGACCCAACTGACCCAGTTGGTGAAGTAGTCTTAATTAGCGCTATCCAAGGCGAAGGCGATACCTCGCCACTTACAGGCAATGACGTTGTTGTTGAGGCAGTAGTGACTAAAGTTGTGCCGGAAATGAACGGATTCTTTATTCAAGAAGAAGCCGCCGACTCTGATGGCAATGCTGCGACGTCTGAAGGTGTATTTGCCTATTCGACAACCTTCACTGAATACCCATCTGTTGGTGACGCTGTGCGTGTTAACGGTGCAGTGGCAGAATACAATGGCATTACAGAAATTGTACTAAGCGCCAATGCTGAAACGCTAGGTGCAGGTGCTGATATACTAACGACAAGCATTGAAATGCCATTTGACGAGAGTGTTAACCTAGAGTCACTTGAAGGTATGCAGGTTCAATTCCAGCAAACTTTGAACGTGACAGACGTTTACAATCTTGGTCGATATGGGCAATTCAACGTGTCATCAGGCCGCCTGATGATCCCTACAAACCAATATGCCGCGGGTTCAAGTGAAGCTATTGCCTTGGCTGAAGCGAATGCACGCAACACATTTTTGGTTGATGATGGCTCAAGCGCACAAAATGCTGACGATATTCCTTTCCCAGTTGGAGGTTTATCTCATGCGAATCCTCTGCGTTTAGGCGACAGTGTAGAAGGCCTGGAAGGTGTAATGCACTACGCATTTGGTGCTTATAACTTAATTCCAGTTGGCGCTCTTCAAACTGTACGCACAAACCCAAGAACAGATGTGCCCCAGTTAGACGTACAAGGCGATGTCAAAGTGGCTAGCTTTAACGTGCTTAACTACTTTAATGGTCCGAACTTCCCTACCTCTCGTGGTGCAGACTCAGAAGATGAATTTGCCCGCCAGCAAGCGAAGACAGTAGCAGCCATCGTTGCGATGGACGCAGATGTACTTGGCTTAGTAGAAATCGAAAACGATGGATACGGGAGTGATTCTGCCATTGCTTCTCTTGTAAATAGCGTAAATGCTGAACTTGGTAGTGACGTGTATAGCTATGTAGCACTTGAATCATTACTTGGTGGTGATGAAATTGCGGTAGGTATTATTTATAAGCCTGCAACGGTCACACCACAAGGCGCAGCGGTTACTTCCTCTGAAGCTCCTTTTGACTACGGTAACCGCCAGCCGCTGTTACAAACCTTTAGCGTAAATAGTAACAGCGAAGCGTTTACGCTCGCGGTAAGTCATTTCAAATCAAAAGGAAGCTGTGGCAGTGCAACAGGTAATGATGCTGATTTAGGTGATGGACAAGGCTGCTGGAACGAGCTACGTACCCAAGCTGCGTTAGGGCTGACAGCGCTTGTGCAAAACAGTGAAGGTTTGTCTGACCGAGTTATCGTAATGGGTGACCTAAATGCTTATGCGAAAGAAGATCCAATTCTTGCTCTCGAAGACGCCGGTTACAGCAACTTGGTGAACCTCTTCCACGGCGAAAGTGCTTATTCTTATAGCTTCGGCGGCGAAATGGGTTACTTAGACCACGCGCTATCAAGCTCAACTTTGACTGAGTATGTGGCAGACGCAACGGTTTGGCATATCAATGCTGATGAGCCTCGTGTCTTCGACTACAACGTTGAATATAAGTCAGAAACACAGCTTTCTAGCTATTACGGAGCTGATGCTTATCGTTCGTCAGATCACGATCCAGTAATTGTTGTGCTGGATTTCCCTGAAACGAGTGAGCCGGAGCCAGTAATTGGTGATTTTGATGGCGATAGTGACATAGACAACACCGATATTGTGGCGTTCTACACCTTGCTTCTGCAACGTCAAGCGACGGTTGAAGAGCACGACTTTAACAATGACGGCAGATTAAATATCTACGATTTATACGCGTTAATGTCTATGTGTACACGTACCGCATGTGCAGTTCAGTAGTTGGAAAGAAAATGAAAAAAATTATTTTAATGGTATTGGCAATTGCTACTTTTAATGCAAATGCCGCAATAATTGAAATCTCTACGGATAAATCAATTTATCAAGTAGGAGAAACTATCACGGCGACGGTAAGCTTTTCTAATGAAGATGCTTTTTTAGGTATCGTACCGTTTCCTCAACCGTTTGATGTATATAACACGACAATTGGTTTTAACGATTCGCTCTTGAGTTTTATTGGCGCTTCTACGTTAAATCCTTTTGGCTCAGTTAGCAGCTTGGGGAACCCAGTGTTAGAGATGTTTCTACCTCCTTTTCTACCGGGGGGAATTTTAGAGATAGGTTCACTAGCTTACTTGGAACAAATTGATTTGTTCTATCAACTGCAGACACCAGTGATTGGTTTATACACCGTGCAATTTATCGCACAGTCTGTTGGTGACATTACAATTGATGGGTTGTCAGGTTCTTACATTTTTCAAGGCTCTCAAGGGGGGCAGCTGACGCCTATACAAGTGAGTAGCGCAAGTTTCAGTATTGCAGAAGTACCTGCACCAGGTACCTTCGCGCTTTCGCTTCTGGCTTTAGGTGGTATGTTTTTCGCCCGCAAACGTGTGAAGTCATAAACCTTAATGGCTAAAAGTTTAAGCCCAGCCACGTGCTGGGCTTTTTTATTTCTATTGCTATTTACATACGGCTTTAAATAAACCACACTGAATAAAAATACAATAAGTGTGCACCATGTTAGAAACCATTTCTTTTTCTCAACGCCAACGACTGGCGTATATCGATTTCTGCCTTTTGTTTAAAGGGGCTATTCATCGCCAAGACTTAATAAATCGTTTTGAAGTGGGGCTATCGGCTGGTTCTCGTGACTTTACGCTATACAAAGAGCTCGCCCCTGATAACTTAGTCTACGATCCAAGGGAAAAACGTTACTTTCAAACAGAAAACTTTATTCCAGTTTTTGAACACGATGCAAAGCGAACCCTTGTGAAACTTGCCAACGACATATCAGATGGATTCGATGCGATCGGTGACATACATTTCCCTGTTGAAAGTGCATCTTCACTTAATGTTCCTGATATCTTTGTGGTGGCGAAAGTGGTACAAGCCATCGTGAACAAAAAGGCGATGAGCGTAATCTATACGTCGCTTTCAAGCGGCAGTGGTGCAAGAGAGTTAGTGCCTCACAGTATTGTTGATAATGGTCAACGCTGGCATGTTCGCGCATTCGACAGAAAATCACAAAGTTTTAGAGATTTTGTGCTAACTCGAATTAGTAAGGTAACGGTTAAAGCAGAACCTGAAACCCATGAATGCATAGATTGTGATGAAGAGTGGGGGCGACTTATCTCACTTGAAATTGTGCCGCATCCTAAGAATATTAAATATGCCACCGCAATAGAGCTTGATTACGCCATGGAAGAAGGCGTGCTTACATTGGAAGTACGGGCTGCCATGGCGGGATACCTGCTTAGACGTTGGAATGTTGATTGTACAAAACATGCAAGCTTACGTACCGGAGAGTATCAACTTTGGCTTAGGAATCAGCAGAGCCTTGCGAATACCGACAATTTAGCCATCGCGCCAGGGTACATTGCAGAGCAAGAACCCTATACCGTATAAAATGTGGAAGTGGCCTGCCAAACAGCTCCTTGTTGAGTGTTAGTACATGCAGCTAACCGATATATTTCTTGATACAAACCAGTAGTGTGTCTTTGTCTAAAGGCTTGGCTAAAAAGTCAGTCATGCCGGCAGCCAAGCACTCTTCTTTGTCTTCTGCGAAGGCGTTTGCAGTGAGCGCAACAATTGGAGTGTCAACCTCCAATGCTTTGCGTAATATTGTTGATGCCTCAATACCTCCCATGACGGGCATATTGCAGTCCATCAAAATAAGGTCGAATTGATGTCGCTTGCCCACGTCTACGGCATCTTTTCCGTTCTTAACATGCAGGAACTTATAGCCTTCTGACTGCAATATAGTCTTCACGATTTCGGCATTGATTTCGTTGTCTTCAGCTAGCAGTATGCGTTTCTTCTTATTACCTTCTTTAACATCATTATGAGATACGGGTTTTGTCTCAATTAACCTTCCTAAATCATGCTCAAGTTCTCGACGATTAATGGGCTTAGCATGCGTGCGCCAGATAAGTTCAGACACATCATTTTCATCTTCTAGTCGTTCCAGTTCAGCAGAGATAAGAATGATTTTAGGAAATTTATCTGGGTTCATCGCCTTCAACTGTTCTAGCAAATCGACCCCGCTCATCTCTGGCATAGACAAATCAAGAATAATAACGTCGAAAGCCAGTGGGCTGTCTGATAGGTAGGCTTTTGCACTATCATAACTTTGGGGCACAATCGACATGGAGGTAACGACATGCTCAAAATATTCGCGGCTGGTTTGTAAATCATCAACTATCGCACAGCGCAAATTAGCACTGGGTTCAACGTTAATGTCAGGCAACTGAGATTCTTCCGCTGCCATAGTAAAACTGAAGGTGCTTCCTTGGCCTACAAATGAGGTTACATTGATGTCGCCGAGCATGAGTTTCGCCAACTGCTTCGCAATACTTAACCCTAGCCCTGTACCTCCGTACTCACGGGTGGTGGATTGGTCGGCTTGCTCAAATTTCTTAAAGATATTATCAAGCTTTGATGACTCGATACCAATGCCGGTATCAATAACATCGAAGCTTAAATAATTGCCATTTGGGCGTTTGGTATAGGTGACCTTTAGCGTGACAGAACCTTGTTCAGTAAACTTAATTGCATTACTTAACAAGTTGTGCAGAATTTGCGAAATACGAGTGATATCGCCTTTAATTACGTGAGGTAGGTCAGGGTCTTTTAAGTAATGAAATTCAAGACCTTTTCTTTGGCAGTAAACCCGCTGTAACGACACCACATCGTCCAAGACTTGTAATAGGTCGACTGGCGCCTGTTCAATTTTGATTTTGCCTGCTTCAATTTTTGATATATCGAGAATATCGTTGATTAACACAAGGAGTTGCCTACCAGCAGTTTTGGCTTTTTTAAGGTAGATGTTGCTTTTGTCAGGGTTGTCTATGGCCAACTCGATCATGCCAAACAGGCCGTTCATTGGTGTACGAAGTTCGTGACTCATGCTTGAAAGAAACTCTGATTTTGCTTTGCTTGCTCTACGAGCCTCATCAGCCGAACTTTCCGCTTGCTCTTTCAAGCTCGTTAGTTTGGCAAATGACCGTTTAACGGTGCGCTCCATAGGGGAAAAGATGAATGCTGCCTCGATACATAATAGAGCGAGTGTGGCTAGCCATAAGTAAACTTCAATCGAAAGAACCACATCTACTCTAGCAGTGGCGTCTTGCTCGAACCGCGCGACGACATAATCAAGCTGTTGTAATAGCGATGTCAGCGCTTGAATATCTAAAAGCGTAGTGGGCTGACACTGTGCTGCATCTAAAATTTGATCGGCGCTTTTTATGTATCGGTTTACTTTGTTGTCGAGCTGGCCTTCGTTAAAGTAAGTATTAGAGATAGAGGCGGGAAGGTTATCGAGTGACACAAGCTGTTGATGATTTTGTTTGAAACGTGCTAACGATTGCGCCAAATACCTTTGCTCTTCACTGTCTTCGCAAATGTTTGGTGTAGAGGTGAGCAACGCAATACGCTGTGAAAGCATGCGTTGCTGACCCGCGATATTGATTATTTCAGCATCTTTCTTCTGATCACTGATTAATTCGTACAGAACAATAAAAGAAAGAGTGACGAGTGTAGCGGTTAGCAATAACGCAACGATATAACGAACACGTATAGACATAAGGGTAGTAGTGGCACAGTGATAACTAAAAGATAATAGATACCAAGTGGTTACGCAATGTGCCGAGCAAATTACTTGCGCTAATGTTGCACTATTTAATATCGTTCGGGATGTTATTAGGCACCCAGCCTCGCAATACCGCCTCTTTAGTGTAAAAAGCCGCGTTTTTATCATTCAGAAAATGAGAGTTTATTGCTGGTGAGGAGACTGCTTTAGGTGCACCTTCTCCATGAGATTGGTACTCGGAAAATCTTGCTTCTGTGTGGGGATTAAATGGTCTCTTTGTACCTGATGGCGTAGTTCCACCCATAGTAGTCCAGCGCTTTTGGATGATATGACCTGCCATATAGGTGTTGATAAACGTGGTTTTACCTACAGCGTAAGGGGTTGCATATCGGCCATCTGAAAAGGTGGTTGTAGGATGCCAAGGCCTTCCCAGTGCCACGCTTTCATCTGGAACGCCGTGTTCTCTTTCAAGCCTACAGTTATTGAACGTTAACCCATAAGGACGCTGTAAATGAGTGCTTGGGGCGGTAATGTAGCCTGTTAGTCCTTCGCTATCACCGCCAGAATAACGTGTACGGGAAACAATTGAAACGCTTTCAAAAAACGCGGTGCCCTCACCAAAAATAAAGTCAATATGTCCTGCTATTGTTCCGCCTTCAATCAGAGCGCGGTCACCTTTTAAATAGAGGGTATCTTGGTAACCCCAGAGTGCGACATTTTTAAGGTAAGTGCGATCTGAGTTCACATCGGTTTTAAGCGCTACTGCCTGCGTACCTGATAATCGAGTAGGGTCGTCTTTTGCTTTGACCTCGTTACCGGGATAATCAAAATCATTGGTGATAGTGATATTTTCCAGAGTGATATTATCACCTAAAATCTCCACAGTGGCAGTGCGACGAGTTCCCCATTTTTCTTGAGAATTCTCTGCGACTTGTTGACCTGCATATCGATTGAAAACGATAGTCGTTGTTTCTTGCGACTGGCCCACAAAGTGAACATTATCAACGTTTATGACGACACGCTCTCGATAAATGCCTTCGTTAATAAAGACGGTCCATACTTTATCTTTTTGTGGCTTGTGAGACGCGATATAAGCAACAGCTTGGGACACAGAGTTAAAATGAGGTAAAGCGTCCTTACTTACGTCACTGTCATCGTCACTGTCATGTGATTTAGCTACCACTACATCCGTCGTTGCTGGCATTGCCGCGCTTAATCCACTGAAAAGTATACCTGCCAGCAACACAACGGCTAAACTAAGACTGACACGTGCTTTATTAAATTCCATAGTATTTATTCTTCTACAGCCCGTGCTTGTTAAATGGTTGGCTATTAATAAACACATTGTTTATTGAAAGATGCGCTACGTTTTCGATAACGGCATCTTTAAGCGCACGTTTTATCGTTATGTTATTCAACGTCAACCCAGAAATAGGCGTATGGTCATACCCGCGAAGCACAAAGGCCCGGTTAGCTGACGCAACGTTCAAGTTCTCTATAGTGATATCTTCCAGTAGTGGAGGGAAGTTACCGGCATCACCTTCTTCGTAGAAGAAATTCACGACAACAGCGTCTTTCACGGTCCCAATATCGATATTGCGATAGTTTAGATTTTTTAGGTGACCACCCCGAATACTGTTGGTTTTAATTCTAATGCCGCGGTCTAAATCAGGGCTACTCATGGTGCAATGCTGAGCATAGAGATTCTCTACACCGCCGGATATTTCACTGCCGATTACAACACCGCCATGGCCAGCCTTCATCTCGCAATGTTCTATGACGATATTAACGCAGGGAACATTGACCCTTCTGCCGTCTGCATTGCGTCCAGATTTAATGGCAATGCAATCGTCCCCTGTATCAAATGTACAGTTAGAGATAAGAACGTTCGTGCAGCTTTCAGGGTCGCACCCGTCCGAATTTGGGCCGAAACTTTTACAGTACACGTCGTTAACGGTGACGTTCTTGCAAAGCACAGGGTTAACTAACCAAAATGGAGAGCGCAGGATGGTAACACCCTCGATAAGTACATTTTCACAGCGGTAAGGTTGTATAAACGGAGGGCGCAGGTAATTATTTTCAAAAACGCGGTCACTAACGGGTGTCCCGTTTTCTACCATTTCTTGCAGCGTGTCTCTGGTATATTTTTGGTTCTCAACCGGATCGTCACCCCATGTTGAAGCCTTCCACTTACCTTTCCATGGCCACCAGTTGTCTTTCGCCGCGCTACCGTCAAGCGTACCTTTGCCAGTGATTGCGATATTAGTTTGCTCAAAAGCATAAATAAGAGGGGAGTAACCCATTAACTCCATACCTTCCCAGCGAGTAAAAACATATGGTTTGTAATCATCAGGATTGGTAGAAAATCGAATTGTTGCGCCTGCCTCAATATGCAAGTTTATATTCGACTGTAAGTGAATTGGGCCGGTGCATAGCCAGTCGCCTTTTGGCACAACCACTTTGCCACCACCTTGGCGTGCGACTTGGTCGATAGCTGCATGTAGCGCTTGCTTAAAATCACTGCCATTTTCATTTAAAAAGTCGGTAACATTAGCTTCGCGCTTTGCAAAGGTGGGGCGCTTTATCATCCCTTTAATAAGGTTTGCTTCAGCGTCCCACTGGCGTTGAGTCCTTCCCGTTTCGGTCACATTTGCACATCCGGATAGGAATGTAGGAACACCTACAGCCATCCCAGAAGCTGCAACAGTGGTGGCGAGACCAGACTTTAAGAAGTGACGTCTGGCATTCGGTGAGTTAGGTCGGACCATCATATACCCCTTTTATTTACAATTTAGCGCTTTTTACTTATTCAAATAATGTGCAGCCAGAATGAATGGGCCTACACCTTTCGCGTCGTTTGCTCTGATTGGCTCACTCATGTAGTAGTCGAATGAACCATCTCTATATGGATTTCCACCAAGACCAGCAACAGCGCAAACTTGCTCAAGGCTGATAACGTTAGTTTCTGGATTAACCGAAATCATTTGATCAAGAAGTCCAGCAAACCCTTTTTCTGCATGAGCTTTGTATTCCTCAGGAAGAAACTTAAGGCTTGCACCTTTAGCCATAGCGTAGGTCAACATTGCTGTACCTGATGCTTCAAGGTAGTTTCCTTCACGGCTTCCCAAGTCAGTAACCTGATACCAGGTGCCTGAATTATGTTGGTAGGTAAGCGTAGCGTCGATAAACGCTTTAAAGCGCGCTTTTAGCCACGGTGTTTTTGGGTGTTCGGCAGGAACAACTTCTAGCACATCCACCATTGCCATAGCATACCAACCTAGCGAGCGTGACCAGTGATGTTGAGAAAGACCTGTTTCTTTATCAGCCCACTTTTGCTTTTTAGATGCGTCCCAGCCATGTAAGGGGAGGCCTGTTTTTTCGTCGTAAAGGTGCTCTTCAATGAGTTCAAATTGCAAAAATACGTCGTCTAGCTCTTTCATATCGCCGTACTTAACAATGTATTCAGCGTAGAAGGGGGCCCCCATGTATAGGCCATCAAGCCACATTTGGTCTGGATAGCGTTTCTTGTGCCAAAAGCCACCTTGCTCGGTACGTGGGTGAGTAGTAAGCTGCGTTCTAAGTAGGTCAGCGGCTTTTTTGTATTTAGGGTTGCCGGTTTCTTCATAGAGGAAAAACAGCACTTTACCAGGGTTAACCATATCAATATTAAACTTATTGATATCATAGGTTTTGATACTTCCGTCTTGTTGAACCAACATGTCGTAGTAACCTTTTACATAAGACAGGAGACGGGGATCTTTAGTCTCTTGATAGACTTCTGTTATGGCAAGGAGGTTGAGACCGTGAACGTAATCCCATTGTGGCTTCTCATCCCAATCGATTTGCCAAGCTTCTGGGAAACGCACCATCTCAGACTCTATCATTCTCATAGACCATGATTGTGTGTTGTCGAGAGGCATTTGTACCCAATCATTTGCATTAGCAGCGGAAGAAACAAACGCCGTGCAAGCTACAACGGAAGCTGCGCGTAGAATACCTTTTAGCATAACAAACCCTTATTTTTATAACATTGTAAATACACTCTGTGCTACCGGTAGCATAATGGTTTTTATTTGCTCATATGTCAACGGAATTATTTACATTTTTTAACTTTTATTTTACGCGTTGAAAAAGTGGTCGATATGACGTAAATGACTGTATTTAAATGTTTTAATTAAATTGCTCATCCTGCTTTGGTTAGTTTCTATAGTCTCTTCTTCTTTCATCATTGCATATCAAATTTCTACTTATTGTAAATTTTTTCAACAAAATTGTTGCCACCGGTAGCATAACTGTTTAGGATGTAAATCAAATGTAAAGCTTGAGTGTTGTTTTCGAGGTTTACATTATTGCCGAAGAGAAGTTTTGCGTTAATTAGAAAACATAGCTGTACCCTGCAACTCTTCTCATTCAAGGTTTTGGTGGTTTACGAGACCACTATAGAGAATGAATTAGAATTGACGCGTTTTCGCTTCCTTAACAGCCAAGGCGTGCTATCGGATAAATGTAAAGCATTGACGGTATTAATCACCAAAATGTTATCCGGTGGCATAAAGGGGAGTGAAATGGTTAAATACGATAAATGTTGAATTTGTGTAAATTTGAATAGTTCACACACGTTTCAAAAGCATCTTCACCTTTTGTCAGTATGCGCGTCTCTTATAAATATAAAAACCGGAGAAACAACAATGTTACCAAAGAAAAAGCAACTCGCTGTTCTTGTTACGCTAGCGTTGTCAGGCGCACATATTCATGCGCAAGAAGCCACAGACGAACAAGCCAGTGAAACCGAAGCGCAAAATATGGAAGTCATTGAAGTATCGGGCTTTCGTGGATCACTTAATAAATCACTGATGGAAAAGCGAACATCAGTTAACAGTAAAGAATCAATTGTTGCGCAAGACATTGGTAAATTCCCGGACTTAAATATTGCTGAGTCAATTCAACGTGTACCCGGCGTAGCCATTTCTCGTGAAGGTGGAGAAGGGCGCCAAATTACTTTGCGTGGTTTGAGCCCTTCATTTACCCGCACAACACTTAATGGCATGGAAGTGCCAGCAAGTACAGATGGCACTGACTCAGGTGGCGGTGTAAACGGTGGACGTGGCTTTGACTTTAACATTTTCGCTTCTGAATTGTTCAACCGCGTAGATATTCAAAAATCTCCTACCGCCTCTATGGAAGAAGGCGGCATTGCAGGTACGGTTGATCTGTACTCGGCAAAGCCGTTTGATTACGACGGTTTTAAATTCGTTTCATCTCTTCAAGGCGGCTATAACAGCATTACAGAAGAGACCGATCCTCGCGCCGCTTTCATGATCAGCAACCGTTTCGCTGACGACAAAGTCGGTGTGCTTTTCTCGGCCGCGTTCTCAGAGCGCACAGTAAGACAGGAAGGTTTTGGTACAGTTCGTTGGACTACTCCAGTTCGCGATGGTGGTGGCATCTTTGGCGATACATCAAACACGGTTGTTAACGGCACACCTGACGTAGATGATTGCCAGTATGAAGGTGAGTCGGTAGACCCGATTAATTGTTTATGGACACCTCGTTTACCTAGACCTGACTACTTTGGTAATGATCAAGAGCGTGTAGGCTTCACCGGTTCAATTCAGTGGGCTGCAACAGATAATTTCACACTAACGCTAGACGGTTTAGTGTCCAAACTTGATAACACCCGTACCATGTATAACTTCTTCCACATGTTCAGAAGTACATTCGAAGAAATTACGCCTACCTCTATTACTGTTCATCCTAATGGTCAACAGGTGCTGGCTGGTACGTACGACGGTATTAAATCGCGTATTGAAAGCCGTTTACAAGAATCAACCACTGACTTTAGCCAATTTGTAATTTCTGGCGAGTGGTTTATTGGTGAAAACCTTAAACTTGATATGATGGCAGGCACTGCAGAGTCTGACGCTCGTTCAGAGCAATATCGTTACAATATGACGCTGCTGGAAGAAACCAGCTACGGCTTTGACTTTAGCAATAACAGCAACGCGCCAGAAGTGACTTACGGTTACGATGTTAACGATGCAAGCAACTATAACCTAAGCGATGGCCGATTACGTGCTACTGATGTATTGCGTGAAAACGACACGGTCAAATTTGATGCGACATACTTAGGTGATGAAGTCACTATTAAGGCTGGCTTTGCCTACAATGACCGTGTTGTAACCTACAGTGAAGAGCAAATAAATGGCTTCCCAGATCAAGACTCGGCAGTAGGTTTTGCTGAAATTATGCCGGTAGACGATTTCGGAAGTGGTTTTGATGGCCCTCTTGACCCGTTCCTTGTAGCCGACTTTGACGCTATTAATAGCCAATTGTTAGATGTTGTTTGGACACCGCGTTCTGCACAAAGCTGGCAAGTAGGCGAAGAAACATCAGCTATGTACCTTGAGCTTGATACGAGCTATGAGATTGCCGACATGTTACTTCGCGCTAATTACGGTGTGCGTTATGTGAAAACAACCACAACCTCTGAAGGCTTTATTCAAGGCGAAACGGTACAAATCGAAAACGAGTACAATAACTTTTTGCCAGCAGTTAACTTAGCACTTGAAGCAACTGATGACGTAGTTGTTCGCCTTGGCTTAACACAGTCTATGACTCGCCCAAGCCTGAACTCATTAAACCCTGGTAACCCAAGCTTTGATTATATTAACGGCTCGGTGAGCGTGGGGAACCCATTCCTTGATCCGTTTACGTCGAACAACGTTGACTTTGGTGTTGAATGGTACTTCGATGACGAAGCGCTACTAGCAGCAACAGTTTTCTACAAAGACATTGATAACTGGATTGTTCGCGCATCAGAAGAGCGTTTAGTCGACAGTGCTTACTACGACTTTATCGACAACGATGCACAGTTTGACCCTGTAATTGCGCTAGACCCTCGCACTATTCCATACGAGCATAGCAGTCCAATTAACGCTGAAGACAGAAGTGTAAGCGGTTATGAGTTAATTTATCAGCAGCCGCTAAGTTTCTTACCAGGACTGTTCGAAAACATGGGTATCGTGTCGAACTATACGCACGTTAACGCTGACGACATCGAAGGTATGAGTGAAACATCGTACAACTTTACGGTGTATTACGAAACAGACCAATACGGTGCGCGTGTGTCAGTTAACAAACGCGACGATTACCTGACAGACTTTACTGGCAGCAATGGTAACGTTGCGCACGGTACGACAGGACCTACGCAGGTAGATTTCTCGTCATTTTATAACGTAAACGACGAGCTAACGTTGACCTTTGAAGTCATTAACCTTACCGATGAGTACGAGCGCTTGTTTACCACGGGTGATGGCTCTTTGAACTTGGTACGTGAGTACAACCACACGGGCCGTCAGTTCTTCTTGGGCGCTCGTTATACTATGTAAAAAAACAGGCCGGGCAATTATGTTGGCCAGCCTGAGATAATAATTAAATGTTGTGTTCCGTGAAGACGGGTGTGTTTGGCCATCGTAATGATGGCCTTTTTTATGTGCAAAAAGTGTGGGCAGGGAGGAGTTCAGCACGCCTCTACCTCACTTTTTGAGCAATTTGCATCGCAACAATAGAAATATTGAAAAGGAGAAAAGGTGTGAAAAATTCAAGTAAACCCACCACAGGGAATATATTCACCGCGCTGCGCTACAGTCTTGCAAGCGTTTTTGTTGTATCGAGTACTTTTGCAGTGGCAGACCAGCAAGGCACGAGTACACTTCACATTAGTTACGCGGCGCAATCTAGCGCTTATGCACTTACCAGTTCGGGTTCCCAAAGTGCTTCAATCCAAAGCGCTACTAATAAAGGCAGTGAAGAGGCTGTAAAAGCTCCACCCTACAAAAAGCCAGTTACCCTACATCTGGTCGGCGATTCAACCATGTCAGACAAGCCTATGTTGTCGTATCCAGAACGTGGGTGGGGGCAATTGCTTCCTGAATTCATGCTGCCCAATCTTAATATTAAAAACCACGCGGCTAACGGCAGAAGCACAAAGCGATTTGTAGATGAGGGACGCTGGCAGCTTCTGTTATCCGATCTGTCTGAAGGTGATTTTGTGGCTATTCAGTTTGGTCATAACGATCAAAAACAGTCGGATCCTGCTCGCTATGCCGACCCGGAAAATGCTTATCCAGCTTACTTGAATCAGTTTGTTCAGGATGTTGAAGCAAAAGGGGCATCAGTGATTATCGCAAGTAGTATTTGCCGGCGTCATTTCACTGAGGAAGGTGTGTTAAAACGGACGTTGCTGGCGTATGCCGATGCAGCGAAGAAAGTGGCAGCACAAAATAACGTGCCATTTATTCCTATGAACGCTTTAACTTGCGATTTTCTTGCTAAGGTAGGCGAGCCTAATAGCAACCATTACTTCATTAAGGTGCCCGCCGACCTTTATGCACGCTACCCTGAAGGCAAAACGGACGACACTCACTTGAACGTTGTGGGCGCGGCGAAAATGGCGCAAATATTCGTGCGACAGCTAAAAGCGACAGCGCACCCACTGTCAAAATACGTATATCGAGACACGTTGTAAGCTCACATAAAAATGAAGTGGCGCGTGATTGCGGGCGTGCCGCGTTTTTTTATTGGGGGATCGCCTTTATTTTAATTAGCGTGCTTGCTTATGGTTACAATGGCAGGAAATAGAAGAGAAAAGAAAGAGGAATGTCACATACCGACTATAGCGACGGTATGTGATTAGTGAAGGCATCACCTGATATAATAGCACCGGGGTAGGTAATCACAGTAGCTGCCACTTTTGCCCCATAGCTCGCGCTCTCAACAGGCTTTCTACCTGCAAGTCGAGCGGCCATATAACCGCCATTAAATGCATCGCCAGCAGCCGTTGTATCAACCACCTGTTCAACACGCTCAACAGGCACAATACATTGTTCTTGTTGACGGAGTATATGAACGCCAACCGCTCCGTTTTTCATAACGATTTCTTCAATCTGTTTGTCGGCTAAATAGCTAAATATTTCATCAGCATTGGTGTGGCCAAACAGCATTAAATGGTCGTCTGCACCTGGGAACGCCAAGTCTGCTTCAGCATATGCCTTACCCGTCCAGTATTTGGCATCTTCTTGAGATGACCAAAGGCGAGCTCGATAATTAGGATCAAAGGCAATCTTACTTCCTTTGGCCTTGAGGGACGAAATTAGTTCGAAAAGTGTAGCGCGCTGTTCGTCATCTAAAATGGCAATAGAGATACCGCTCAAATAAAACCAATCACAAGCAAATTCAGCGCCCTTCATAATGTTGAGCGTCTGTGTTGCTGCAGATTGGTTACGCCAATATGCAAAGGTTCTTTCACCTTCGTTGTCGTTGCGGATCATATACAGGCCAAGGTTACGCGACGACGAGCGAAACACTAAATCAGTGTTAATTTCGTGCTCACCCATTTTAAACAGCAGCTCATCGCTTAAAAAGTCAGCACCTATCGCTGTTAAGTAGCTAATGGAAGATGAAGGCAAGCAGCGTTTTAAATAAACCGCAGTGTTGTACGTGTCGCCAGCAAAGCTTTTCGCCATCAGATTATTATCTGTGTTTTCATCGCGCGTACTAACTGATGACTCACGCTGAGTGCTTCGAAGCTCTACCATGCACTCGCCAAAAATAACCATTCTTTGGTTGGTATCAACTATGCTCATGCCGCAGCCTCATCAAACAATGTTAGGCTTTGTTGACATGCCAAAGTTATAGCTTGCCAATTTTTTGCTTCAATGGCTGCCTTTGGCATCATCCATGTACCGCCTACTGCTCGAACATTGCCAAGCGAGAGATACTCATTCGCGTTGTCGCCATTAATGCCGCCGGTAGGGCAGAAGCAAACATCGCTGAATACGCTTGAAATCGCTTTAAGAAAAGGTGTACCGCCGCTAAGACTCGCAGGAAAGAACTTCATTTCGCGAATGCCTTTTTGGTGCGCCAAAAGAATATCGGCAGGCGTAGCGACGCCCGGCAAAAAGGGTGCATTTGAAGCAATCAGTGTATCGAGCAATGTCTCTGAGCTTGTGGGCGTTATCAAAAATTGCGCGCCTGCATCCAACGCTTCAAATACGTGGTTGCGATTTAACAATGTGCCCATACCCACAACGAGTTCAGGAAACTGTTTTCTAATGGCTGACAGGGCTTCAAATGCTGCGTCGCTGCGTTTCACTACTTCTATGTTGCACAGGCCGCTATTTGCAATTGCTTCTGCTAGGTGAAGCCCCTCGTCAACAGATTTAGGCTGAATAATAGGGAGTAATGGGGCGCCTTTAAGCATGGAAAAGGTACTTTTCATCACGCGGTTCCTTTTAGTGAATCTAGCGAACTTTCTGTTAACGTAGTGGGAGCAGAACCTTGCTGACCTTCGTTGCTGTTTTCGCGCGATAAAATGTTAAGCAGCTGATTAACTTTTTCGAGCACTTTTTCTTTGAACGTAGTGTTTACCGACAGTTCGGCGAACATGGTTTCAAGAGATAGCAATTTTTTTGCAAGTTCTATCGCCTGAAAGTCTACCGATTTTGCTGTGGCCCTTAACATACTATCTAGCGGGTCAGTGATAGTTTCGTTTAGACGTGCCTTGTTGTTTACAAATAGGCACCATGCCGCAACGGCACTGCAGAGCAAATCAATATTTCGTTTTGCTTTTAGGTTATCGCGTACTGTGTCGAGAATTCGAAATGGAATTTTCTGTGACCCATCCCAAGCAATTTGCGACAACAAGTGGCGAATATGCTTATTCTCATAGCGCTTAACAATGTCTTGTGCGTAAGCGTTCAGATCGAAGTCTTGTGTTCCGCTATCGGCATTCTCGTTATCACTGGATAGAGACGGAACAATTTCTTCTTTCAACATGGTTTGAATTAGTTGCTTTATGGCTGGGGTATGCATTGCGTCGAATACGGTTTCCTTGCCAAGCAATAACCCTATGTAGGCCAGTGTTGAATGTGTGCCGTTTAGAATGCGAAGCTTAGCTTTTTCAAAGAAGCTCACATCATGAGTAAAAGTAACGCCAACTTTATCCCAAGCGGGTCGTGGGCCAGAAAAATTATCTTCAACCACCCATTGAGTAAATGCCTCTCGCTGAATAGGCCAGTTATCAGTTAAACCCAGCTCAGCGGCAACGTTGGCTTTAAAGCTGTCTTCAGTTGCTGGCGTAATACTGTCAACCATAGTGCAGGGGAAGGCGATGTTCTCGCTGATCCATTGGCCGAGTGATTCGTCCGTTTTATTGGCGAACTCGGTCACCGCTTTTTGCAGCTTTTTACCGTTGTCTGACACGTTGTCACAGCTGATAATGGTAATATCTGCATAGCCTGCCTGCTTACGTTGTGCTAGCGCTTGCACAATTAGGCCAACTGCACTTACCGGTGTTTCTGGCGTGACTAAATCAGCTTTAATATCCGGATGATCAGTATCTAGATGACCTTGCGCATTAAGGCAATAGCCCTTTTCTGTCACGGTAAGCGTCACAATTTTAGTTTGCTTGTTTACCAGTGCAGCAACAATGTCTTCACGATCATGTGCTAATGTAGAAAGGGTTTTAATTGCGCCGATAATGTGGGTTTCAGGCTCGTTATCAACAATACACAACGCATAGAGATTGTCTTGTGTACTCAACGCTTCTTTAAGAGATGCGCTGCGCATTGACACACCGTGAATGCGCCAGTCACCGCCATAAGCCAGCGCCTTTTCGGTATAATACGCTTGGTGCGCACGGTGAAAGGCACCTGGACCAATATGCACAATGCCACAACCGGTTGCTTCCAGATCGTAATTTGGTTTACTTACGCTGTCACTTAAAAGAGGTAGCGTTGAAATTGATAACGGCTTTGTCATGATTACCCCAGTTTGTACGCTTGTTTAGCAAAATCATAAGTTAGTTTTCTTGCAATGCTGGCCGCTTCTGTTTCACTGATGCGGTGCTCCACAACTAGCTGTGCAAGGAAGCGACAATCAATGCGTCTGGCAACATCATGACGTGCAGGAATAGACAAGAACGCGCGCGTATCGTCATTAAAACCAACAGTATTGAAGAAACCTGCGGTTTCTGTCACTTGATGTCTAAAGCGCAACATGCCTTCAGGGCTATCGTGGAACCACCAAGAAGGACCAAGTTTCAGGCAAGGGTAGTGGCCTGCAAGTGGTGCTAATTCACGGCTGTACGTGGTTTCATCTAATGTAAATAGAATAATGTCGAGGTTAGGCTCGTTACCGTATTTACCGAGTAACGGGCGAAGCGCTTTAACAAAATCTGTTTGCATTGGAATGTCGTGGCCTTTATCGCGACCAAACTGTGTAAAGAGCTGACTGTTGTGGTTTCTAAACGAACCAGGGTGAATTTGCATCACCATGCCGTCTTCTACACTCATTCCCGCTAATTCGGTAAGCATTTGGGCTCTAAATAGCTCTTGCTCTTCAGCGTTACTGTTTCCGCTTCTTACTTTATCGAATAAAGCAATACACTCAGCTTCACTTAAATCAGCTGTGTTCGCCGTTGGGTGTCCGTGATCTGTTGCTGTCGCACCGTGCTCTCTAAAGACGGCACGTCGTGCACGAATTGCGTTCAGGTAGCCCTGCCAGGTTGCAGTGTCTTCACCGGTGAGTTCACCAAGTTTCTCAATGTTTGAAACAATATCTTCGCGTGAAGCATCGACTACATCATCAGGTCTAAAGGTGGTGATAACCCGCTTTGCCCACGGTGTATCTTTAATCGCTGCGTGATGGGGAAGGGCATCAAGCGCGCCTTCGGTGGTAGCAATCACTTCAATATTGAAGCGGTCCATCAGCGCACGGGGTTTAAAGTCATCCCCTTGAAGCTGCGCAGTGATGTGGTCGTAATAATGCGTTGCGTTGTCGCTACACAACATCTCTCGCAAACCAAATACATCGTGAAATACAGTGTCTAACCACAAACGCGATGGTGTGGCAGCAAATAGATGATAGTTATCTGCCAGAAGTTTCCAGATTTTACGTGGATCCTTTTCCGTTTCGCCGCCGTCCCAACGTGGCACACCAATATCGGTTAATTTAATACCTTGGCTATACAGCATTCTGAACACATAGTGATCAGGGGTGATAAACAACTCGGTTGCATTGGTGAAATTATTGTTTTGTGCAAACCAACGTGGGTCAGTATGGCCATGTGGACTTATGATAGGGAGATCTCGAATTTCCTTATACAGCGCCTTTGCAACACTTCGGGTTGCTTCATCGGCAGGAAAAAGTCTATCTTCATGTAATAATATCGATTCCATAACGCTCTCTTTTAGAGGGTGACGCCACGTTTCCAAATAGCAATCTCATGGCTGCCATTCTTCTCGTTGCAGGTTTGTTGACCAGATGCCACTGCCAAACAATGTTGGAGTAGCGCTTCGGCACACTTATCGATAGAGACGCCTTCTAGAACTTGTCCAGCGTTAAAATCTATCCAATGTGGCTTCTTATTAGCGATATCTGAATTTGACGATATCTTGACTGTGGGTACAGGAAAACCAAGGGGCGTGCCTCGGCCTGTGGTGAATAAAACGATATGTGCCCCCGATGCTGCCAACGCCGTTGAACTAACGGCATCGTTACCAGGTGCTTGTAATAAACTTAAGCCTTTGTCTTGCTTTGGCTCGCCATACTGCAAGATAGACTGAATAATAGAGGTTCCACCTTTTTGAACCGCGCCGAGTGACTTTTCTTCTAGCGTGGTTAATCCGCCAGCTTTATTGCCTGGAGACGGGTTTTCGTAAATAGGTTGGTTGTGGGCGATAAAGTAGTTCTTAAACTCATCAATCAGCGAGTTAAACGCCTCAAATACGTCTTTGTTTTTAGCGCGATTCATTAAGAGCTGTTCGGCACCAAACATTTCTGGCGTTTCGGTTAAAATGACCGAGCCACCTAGATTACACATTAAATCGGTAACACGCCCTACTGTTGGGTTGGCAGTAATACCGCTAAAAGCGTCGCTACCACCACACTTCATGCCTAAGGTTAATTCGCTAGCGTCGATAGGCTCACGTTTGTCATTAGCCATTACTTTTAACAAGTCATAAACCGCATTGACGCCTTCTTCTAACTCATCTACCACTTCTTGTGCGTTGTAGAAGCGAACCCGATTTGCCGGTTTATCAACGTGAGGCAGTAAACTCTTAAGCTGATTGTTTTCGCAACCCAAGCCTACAATTAACACCGCACCAGCGTTCGGGTGAGATGCGAGAGAGGCTAAGATAGTGCGCGTGTCATCTAAATCATCGCCCAGCTGAGAACAGCCAAAAGGGTGGGTAAATGCGCGGAACCCGTCGCACTCGCTAGCGAAACGGCGATTACATTCGTTGGCAATACGGTCTGCTGTTCGATTTACGCAGCCTACGGTATTGATGATCCACACTTCATTGCGAATACCCACTTTTCCATTTTCTCTTCTGTAGCCCATGAACTGTAACCCAGAAGTAAGATGGTTTTGTTTTGAAGCGGTATTTGACGGCGCGTAAACGTATTGTTCAGTGCCTTTTAACTTAGTCTTTGCGTTATGGCTGTGAACATGTTCACCAGCATTAATTTGGCTTGTTGCAGCACCAATGCTGAAACCATATTTTACGATGTCGCCACCGTCTGACAGGGTAACTAAGGCAACTTTATGGCCAGCAGGAATGTCTTGGCTAACTGTAATGTCATATTCAGCGATGTAAGTGCCAGCCACGATAGGGCAGGTTGCAACCGCAACGTTATCGTTATTATGCACTTTAACTAGTTGTGTTTTAACGTCCATTACAAGTCCTGCTTTATCTTTACGGCTTATTTAACCGCTAAGCGTTGTTAAATAAGCACTGTGTATTTAAAAAGAGCGATAGATTAGAAAACGTTGCTTTTTACGCTCTGTTTACAAATTGTTTATTTTTAACATTCTTTTTTATTGTCGTGCCACCGGTGGCATAATAGGTCGAAAAAGAAGTGTTAGCAACACTTCATTGTAAAAAATCACACTTTTTTAATTGAATCGCGAATAATTAGGTGAGGTTTGACCAGATACGTTTCGGTTTCACTAACTTCACTGCCTTCGATGTGCGCGATGATTTTACGCGCTGCGATAGCTGCCATATCGCCAACGGGACGTTGAACAGTAGTAAGGGCAGGGATTACACGGGCAGCAAGTAGGTTGTCATCGAACCCCGCGACGGATAGTTCGTCAGGTACGGTTATTCCCATTTCATGAGCCACTTTCAATACGCCTGCTGCCATTTCATCGTTGTTTGCAAAAATAGCTTTAACTCGTGGTGACTGAATAAGCAATTGACGCGCGCATTCTATACCGCTTTCAAAGCTGTTTTTACCCTCAATTACCCTGTTTTTAGGTACATCGACACCCAGGCCGTTAAGCGTTTCAACAAAGCCTTCCAAACGCTCTTTTGAGGAATAATACTGTTGCGGACCGCTGATGATACCAATGTCTTTATGACCTAGTGAAACCATATAGCGCGCTAAGTCACTTAAAGCAGCTCTGTCGTCACTCACTACGATATTTTGATGGTCATCTAAATCTACTGACGCCATTCGCACATAGTTAATGCTCTTTTGTTGCAGCGCGTCGGCTAATAACTTCGATTCGGATACCGGTGGCAATATGATGACACCATCTATGTTTGAACGACGCACAAAGTTAATACAGTCTTCTACAAAACCTTCGGCATTATAACTACAAGGGTGTACAACTAACTCATAACCCTTTTGAGAACATATGCTTAACACGCCTCTTTGTACTTGGTCTATATACAAGGCATCGGGGTTGTCATAAATCAAGCCTATCAAGTAAGAGCGGCTTGTACTTAAACCACGCGCTTGCTTGTCAGGGGCAAACCCCGTTTCTTGAATGACCGCTTCAATGCGCTCACGTGTTGCTTTTCCCACATTGGTTGCACCGTTAATGACGCGTGACACGGTACGTTTTGATACACCTGCTAGGGCTGCAACATCATTGATAGTCGGGCGCTTGTTCATAATTCTCTGTTTTTCCGCGCTATTATGTCGTTACTTCCGATATTACCATACAAATACGGGCAATATGTTTTTGTTACTTAAAAGTGAAAGTTCGTGTGATCAAACTCCGCCTGACCACACTTTTCAGTTTTGATGATTCTACCTTACTAAAATCCTAGTGCTCGTGGTAGCGCTTCGCTGAACCATGCGACATACGTAACTAGCATAAGAACGACAAACATAGCCACATATAAAGGTATTAGTGGTCGAATGATGTTCTCAAGTTTGGTTTTGGCAATGGCACAGGTAATGAAAAGTACGGCGCCGACGGGCGGTGAGCACAATCCAATAGACAGGTTGAGTACGAGCATGATGCCGAATTGCAGTTCGCTCATTCCAAGTTCTAAGGCCACCGGCAAAAATATGGGCGTAAAAATAAGTACGGCAGGTGTCATATCCAAGAATGCACCAACTACGATAAGCAATAGGTTGATTAAGAGAAGAATAAGTAATGGGTTATCGCTTATCGACAACAGTGCGTTACTTAAGGTTTGCGGAATGTTCTCAAACGACAATAGCCAAGACATCGCCGTTGAGGCCGCGATAAGCAGCATTACAATTGCCGTCGTTTCTGCCGCCTTCAAGAAAATATCAGGTAGGGCTTTCGCATCCACTTCTTTATAAAACACCACAGCTAACAGCAATGAGTAAACCACCGCAATGGCACCAGCTTCGGTAGCGGTAAAAACGCCGCCCACAATGCCGCCAATCACTATGAATATGAGGAATAGGGAAGGGAGTGCTGCGATAGTTTTTTCGACAACTACTTTAATAGGAAGTCGCGGCGATAGCGGGTATCCCTTCATTTTTGCGTAGATAAAGCACACCAGCATGAGCGCTAGACCCACCATAATGCCTGGAATATAGCCAGCCATAAAAAGGGCGGCGATGGATACGCCACCGCTAGCGATTGCGTATACAATTAAGATATTACTTGGTGGAATTAACATTCCCGTAGTTGATGCAGCGGCAGTGACCGCTGCGCTAAAATTCGGCTCGTAGCCCGCTTTTTTCATTTCGGGCAACATGAAGCTGCCAATTGCAGATGTAGTCGCTACCGCAGACCCTGAAATTGCACCAAAAAGCATGCAGGAAACGACGTTCACCAAGGCTAAACCACCGGGAAGCGCACCAATAAGCGCCATTGCACATTCAATTAATCGCTTGGCTATCCCGCCGCGTCCCATGATAAGGCCAGATAAAACAAAAAATGGGATTGCCAAGAGCGCAAAGCTATTAAGACCACCTGCCATACGCTGGGCAATAGTAATGGTAGCCGGAGCAATGTCCATGCTCATTATCATAGCAAGCAGCGTGGCTACACCAATGCTGATTGAAATGGGAACATTTAAAAGAAGGAGTACAAAAAAGGCGACGACTAAGATAATACCGGTCAGTTCCATTACGCTGACTCCTTATTGTTGTTTCGCCAAAGTGCAGTAATGTTAACCAGTGCATAGGCAATGATAAGGCCTCCAGATAAGGGAAGCACGCTATAGATAAAGCCCATTTTCACACCTAGCGCTGCTGAGATTTGCTCTAGCTCTAATGTAAGAGACACTAGTTCAGCGCCGCCGTAAACCATCACCAAAACACAGAAGATAATGACAATGACTTCAACGGAGGTAAGTAGAAGGCGTTTCACTTTACGAGACTGACGCTCAACAATTAAGTTGAACCCCAAATGCGCGTTTTGGCGATAGGCGTAGGCCGCACCTAAGATGCCAATCCAAATAAGTATGAACCTAGACAACTCTTCGGTGACCGAAGCAGGGTCTTTAAGTACGTAACGTGAGACCACTTGCCAAATTACGGTAAGTAAAATACTTACCATGGCAATAATAAGGGTGCCGGCTAAGGCTTTATCGATGAGGCGTATTATTGTCATTGTTACATCGCTTTTATTTGCGTAATTAAGTCGCCAATTGGCGTGTTTTCAAAGCTCTTATGAAAAGGCTTTACCGCTTCAACGAAAGGCGCTTTATCAGGCGTAATAACTGTGACGCCTTCGGCTTTTACCTTTTCTAAAGAGGCTTGCGTAGATGTTTTCCAAAGTTCGCGTTGGTATTCAACAGAGTCTTCCATTGCTTTGGTTAGCCACGTTCGCTGCTGTTCATTCAAACTTTCCCATACCGGCAGCGATGCCAGCATGACGTCTGGAACACTGGTATGCTCGTCAAGGCTGTAGTAACGGGCAATTTCATAATGACGTGAAAGGTAGTAGCTGGGCGGGTTATTCTCTGCGCCGTCTACAACGCCTTGCTGAAGCGCAGTGTACAGTTCTCCCCAGGCAACGGGGGTTGCAGCTCCTCCAAGTGCGCGAACTGTTGCTACTGCAGTAGGGCTGTTCAATACGCGAATTTTGAGCCCGTTCAGATCGCTTGGTGTTTCTATTGGTTTATCGTTGGTGTAAAAACTGCGGCTTCCCGCATCGTAATAGCCGAGACCTTTAAGTCGGAAGTCTTCAACACCAGATAACAACTCATCGCCTAAATCGCTGTTTAATACACGCCAGAAGTGTTCGTTATCGCGGAAAATGTAAGGAATGCTAAAAATCTTCATTTCGGGAGCAAACCCTTCCAAAGGACTTGCCGACACCTTAGTCATGGCGAGTGAGCCAATCTGCAGCAGTTCTACCATCTCCCTCTCGGTTCCCAGCTGGCTGCTCGGGTAAATAACCACACTCATTGTACCGTCAGAATAGTAATCTAGGCGCTCTCCAAGATATTCCATTGCTTTATGTACTGAGTGTTGAGTGTCCAACGTATGCCCCAAACGCAATACGGTGACTTCGCCTTGCAGTTCATTTTGCGAACACGCCGAGGTTAGCAACAGGGCCGTGGCTGACAGTGTGAGTTTTATATACCGCAACATAATCATTACACCTAATTAGAGCAGGGCTGCTTAACGCAACTGTGAAGGCGGAAACTTATCCATATCATCGTAATCCAGGTTTTCACCTGCCATTCCCCAGATAAATGCATAGCTTCCAGTACCTACACCACAATGAATGGACCAAGGTGGCGATACCACGGCTTCTTCATTCGCTACAAAAATATGGCGAGTTTCGTGAGGTTCGCCCATGAAGTGACATACGCGGCTTTCGCTATCCATATCAAAGTAAAAGTACACTTCATTGCGTCGGTCATGTTGATGAGCTGGCATGGTGTTCCAGACGGAGCCTTTGTGCAGACGCGTTAGTCCCATTTGAAGCTGACAAGTATCGACAACAGTATTGATAAGTAACTGTTTGATATCACGCTTGTTGGAGGTTTCCTGACTGCCTAAGTGAAGGATGTTTGCATCTGTGCTGCCTATTTTTTTGCAGGGATAGGCGTGGTGAGCCGGCGCCGAGTTTAAGTAATATTTGGCAGGATTGGACGCATTGTCCGACTCAAAAATGACTTCTTCATTGCCTTGTCCGATGTACAAGGCCTCTTCATTATCTAGGTGATAAGTGGTGCCTGAAACAGTAATGGTTCCGGGCCCGCCGATATTAATTACACCGACTTCGCGACGGGCGGTAAAGAACGGCATCTTTAACTGATCTTCAATGGTTTCTAGCGTTAGCGCTGACGTTGTCGGTACGGCACTTCCAAGCATAAAGCGTTCGTAGTGGGTGTATATCCATACGACTTCACCTTGTGTCATTAGGGTGTTGACTAAAAACGCGTCACGCAATTCTTGCGTGTTGTAAGCATTGGCCTCTTTACGACCGATAGCATATCGGGTGTCTATTTTCTTGCTCATGTCTTTTCTATCGCTCATGGCTGTATCCCCCATTCGTTAATTAACGTGCTAGAAAGCCGCCGTCGACAGCAAGGATATGGCCGTTTACGTAATTGCTTGCTGCGCTCGCAAGAAATACCGCCGCACCTGCTAAATCATCACTTTCCCCCCAGCGATTAGCTGGAATGCGGGCACAAATTTCAGCACTGCGCGTTTCATCATCTTGCAGTGCTTGGGTGTTATCGGTTTTGATGTAACCTGGCGCAATTGCGTTCACCTGCACATTGTATTGGCCCCATTCGTTTGCTAGCGCTTTCGTAAGGCCCGCAATGGCGTGCTTACTCGCGGTGTAGGCAGGAACGGTGATGCCACCTGTATAACTTAACATTGATGCAATATTGATGATTTTGCCTTGTCCCCGTTCTACCATCGTCTTGCCAATAGTTTGGCTAAGTAGGAAAGCTGAATCGATGTTGACAGCAAGCACGTTTTTCCACTCGTCAAAAGGAAAGTCGGTTGCTGGTGCTCTGAAAATAGTGCCGCCGTTATTCAGCAGGATGTCGATGTGTCCTTTAATGCTTAACGCATCTTCAGCAAGTTTAACTACCGCGTCGGCATCAGCGAGGTCGGCATCTAATGCCATGGCTTGACCACCTTCACTTTGAATTTTACGTAGTGTCTCGTCACATCCACCTGGTCGAGAACTGGCGCAGATGACGAAGGCGCCAGAAGTGGCGAGTGCTAAAGCAAGCGCTTGGCCTATACCTCGACTTGCTCCGGTCACTAATGCGGTTTTACCTTCTAGGCTAAAGTTGACCATGTAATTTACCTTTCACTAAATGGTTCATGGGTATGACGAATTTTATCGACATACTAAATTGAAAAATCTCGTTAACAAAATTTAAAATAATTGCCACCGGTGGCATTTGTCAATATATTGTTTATAAATATCGTTAATTAGTTAAATGCGTTAACAACCGATGGAGAGCATAAAAGTGATGAAATTTAGTAAGATAGGTCTAATTTTGGTGCCATTATTGGCAAGTTGCTCACAAGGGGATATAAATTCGGCTTTGTCTGTTAAGGTGAAAAATTCGGCAGACGGTGGTAGCGGCGATCAAATTTTTGAAGTATCTCTGCCCCCGCAATATTCGGGGTGGAAGTTAAAGCAATATCCGTCAGAATGGATTGAGAATAGCGAAGGGCAAGCGGTGTTACTAGGTGCAGCATCCATTGCGCCAGGAAGTAGTGCGTCATTGGAACTTATGCCACCTGAGCAAGCTACGAATGTTAACCTCCAAGACCGGGCACACGCTGAACTTTCCGTAAGAACAGGAGGAGAGTGGCAAGACGCAGTATATAGCGCTGAGGGTTTTTCTTTTGAAGAAGTTACCTCATTCACATCGCCTCCGCAATTGACCGATCATTCTTACTTTTTGCGTTACGAAGGACCAGGTTGGGAGTCTGATCAAATGGGCTATCGCCTTTATCTTGATTGGCGTAACGCTATTGATGTCTTTGTTAAAGCGAACGACAGTGTAGTATTACCTGAGGTGGGGCAAGACGGCTACGATAGTTATCATAATTTATCTTCGTGGGGTGGAGACGCGCTTAAAGTTGGTAAATCGTTGGGCGTGGGTGCGCTAGGTCGATTAACAGAACAAGAAACCCAAGACTCCTCAACGCAGACAGTTATGCACTTTCAGCATGTAGAGAATACGCAATACCAATTAGTCTCGAACTCTCAGTTGCGGGCTGAGTTCGAGGTTGGCTACGAAGGGTGGTCATCGTCTGATGCGAAAGCGGACAGCATCGACGTTACCACGCACTATCGAATTGATGCGTTTGACCCCACCACCCACATCAGCGTTTCTGTATCAGAGCCATCGGATAATATTGTCGCAGGTCTAGTGGCGCACGATGGAATGCAGGTGATTAAAGCCGAGCGTGGTGAGTGGGGCGTTGTAGCGACTTGGGGAACGCAAAGTATCTTGGCAGATAATGACAACTTAGGATTGGCCGTTGTTTATCGATTAGATCAGGTCGAAAAGGTATTCGAGGGTGAACATGACCACCTTGTATTGTTCAAACCTTTAACCGCTTTAGATTATAAAATTCTCGCGGTTTGGCCTAAGCGCAGTAGTGATGTACAAACTGCAAAGCAGTTTGAAGATTATCTGGTTAATAAATTAAAGATGTATAATCATCCTCTTACCGTCTTAAACTAAGTATTACTTAGCGACCAGGCTAGCGGGCCGTAGCGAAATGCGTAGCCCGTTAGCTTATACCATGCCTTTCTCTAATTGCCTTCTCCAACTACCCTCTTTTTCCATTTTAGCCCATCCAACTTTCAAGCAGTTATGTCCTGTTGTGTTCACGGGCACAAAGCTCTGACCAGTATTGTGAAACAAATAATTCATAAACTGACTGAGTGGTTTAGGTTTTCTTGATTGAGCATTCAATAATCCCAATGATTACAGCGCCTTCGTAAATCTTCGCATTTGTTTTATTCGTTTTTTCAGACCCTTGTGTCAACAAAGCTTCATTTTGGTGTCAATTCACTGTCACCGGAATGTCACAAATGTCCTCCAGACTTTCGCCCGCTAAGACCGTTTACTGAGGTGAGTCTTCTGCTTACCTCCACTCAACATCGAAAACAAGTATAAGCAAGGAACTATAATGAAAAGCGAAACTCTTCGTGGAATTAAGTATTCAGCGATAGCACTGGCTGTAACACTAGGGATGACTGCCTGTTCACTGGAAGGTGACGATGGCGAAGACGGTGTACAAGGCCCTGTAGGTGAGCAAGGCCCAGTAGGAGATCAAGGCCCGGTGGGCGACCAAGGTCCTCAAGGTGATAGTGCAGGTACGCTAACACGTATCGCTACGGTTCCACTTGGTGCAGAAGTGACCGGTATATTCTTAACAGACGAAGGCGATTTATTTTTTAACGTTCAGCACCCGTCTGGCACTAATGCGGCGACAACCAGTGTAAATGCAATGCCTATCAACACCGGCACAGTGGGCGTGCTTGCAGGTGCTAATTTCAACAATCTGCCAGTAACATTACCAAATTCACCTGTACCAAGCTCAGATGAAGAAAAAGAGCTGGTGGTTTCTGCCATTGGTCAATATCAAGTACTCGGACAAACGGGCGACACTTTCGGTACTGACCTACCAGAAGGCTTAGGTCACATCTACACATTGGATGGCGAAGAGTTGGTTCTTGAAAATGACATGCCTGATTTTAACGGCTTCATCTCAACCGCCGAAGGCGAAGGTTACCTTTTCTCGAACTGGGAAGAGCTTCCTGGCGGTATGAGCCGCATGAAAGTTGAAAAAGACGAGTTCGGTATGTGGGAAGTAACTGAAGCCATGATGCTGGACTTCTCGCCAGTATGGGGAACGGCGGCAAACTGCTTTGGTTCAATGTCACCTTGGGGTACACCGCTTACTTCAGAAGAGTGGGTGGTTGATTCGGCGGTGGATACGACAACATCACCAAGCTGGAATAACCCAGAGGCCGTTTCTACAGATGCGCGCTTAAGTCGTATGTGGCAAATGACGGCGCCAGATGCGCCAAACCCTTACAACTATGGCTACATTGCGGAAGTAACAGAGCCGTTGGCTGATGAGCCGGTTATTGTTAAGCATTTTGCCATGGGCCGTTACGAGCATGAGAACTCAACGGTCATGCCTGACGGCAAAACGGTTTACCTTTCTCAAGATGATACGGGTGGCGTACTGTTTAAGTTTGTCGCAGACACAGCTGAAGACTTATCGGCAGGTACACTCTACGGCGCTAAGCTCACTCAGGATGCAGGTCAGAATGATCCTGCGACAACTGGTTTTGCGGTTGAATGGGTGGAATTAGCTAGCGGTGATAACCTGACTATTCGCGCATGGATTGATGAATACAATGGAATTGGTACCGACGATTACGTAGATGGCCAAAGCTCTTACATCACTATGGCCGACGTTCAGGCGTGGGCTGATGGCGATGCGACCTATCCAACAGTAGAGGAAGGTGGCTCTAGCGTAACTGCAGGTCAACCGATGGATAACCGCGTTGCGTTCTTAGAAAGTCGTGCAGCGGCACGTCTTAAAGGGGCTACCGCAGAGTGGAGAAAACTGGAAGGTATCTCAATCAACCAGAAACGCGCAAAAGAAGCGGTCGAAGGTGTAGATACTATCGAAGGTGAAGTGGTACAGAATGCTTATCTTTACATCGGCATTGCAGATATCGACAACACAATGATCGACGGTGAAGGCGATATGCAGCTTTCAGCTCGTGTTAAAGACTGTGGTGGCGTTTATCGTGCCAAGCTTGAAGAAGGCTATAACATCTCTCGTATTGAACCTGTGGTGATGGGCGGTACGTACCGTTCAAGCCTAACCGGCGCGGAGCGTTGCGACGTTGAGCAGCTTTCTCAACCAGATAACGTAGTGGTGATGAACGACGGCCGTATTCTTATCGGAGAAGACGGTTTCCAAGAAAACAATACGCTTTGGATGTATGAGCCAGCAGATAAGTAAGTTTTCTTTTTAATTTAAAAATACTCCGGGTACCTAGGGCCTGTTAACCTTTGGTGTACAACAAAGGTCAACAGGCCCTACGTACCCGGGTTTTTCCGTTGTGACGATTATGAAAATGTTAAAAATTACTTCAGGTGTAGGCATTCTACTTTCACTACTTATCAGTGCAGGATGTACCGAGGACACGGGGGCTGATGTAAGCAATCAGTCAAATTACGACCTAAGCTCATCTCGCTACACCAATGATGCACACGCGCCTTCATCTACTCAGAAAAAGACCGACAGCGCGCACACATACCCTTATCAAGAAGGCGATGCTATTCCCGCTCTGGCATATATTGAGCACAATGAAGTGTATAACCCTGAATCGGTTATTCCTCCTCAGTGTTACACAAAAACGGAAGGCGTTAACAACCCGTGTTACGCATGCCATCAAAGTTACGATTCAATGGAAAAGCGTCCCAATCAAATGGGTGATGGCACACTACAGGGTAACTACGAATTTTCTGACGTAGGCTTAACGAACAGCTGGAAAAACCTGTTTATTGACCGTACATCACTGATTGCGAGCATTGATGATGCCACAATTAAAAAATATATAGCGCAAGATAACTACACATCTTCGCTTAACAATGACGCCATGCCAGATTACATGCGTATTAAAAATTTGAGCGCTGCTGACGAAGCGTTTGACGACGACGGTTTTGCTAAAGATGGCAGTGGATGGGTGTCGTATAATTACAAGCCATTCCCAAGTACCTTCTGGCCAACTAACGGGTCAACCGGCGATGCGATGATCAGGCTTCCTGAAAGCTTTCAAACGCTAAAAGGCGAGTATAATAAGGCTATCTATACATTGAACCTAAGCTTGGTTGAAATGGCGCTTAAAGAGCTGGATACGTTAACTGTGGCGCCGGTCAACGAATTAGCGTTGAACCTTGACGTAAACCAAGACGGAAAACTTACCAATTCAGTGACTGAAATCGCTCGTTTGTCGCATTATGTTGGCGACGCAAGCGATGTTCCGCTAGCGCACATGCTTTACCCCGAAGGTACAGAATTCTTACATACCGTGCGCTACATTGGCGTGGATGAAAACGGGAATATTTATAACGCGCCGCGTATGAAGGAAGTGCGCTACATGAAAAAGCATATGTTCAGAAGCAGAGAAAGCTTAGCATCTGCCTATTATGCGGAAGCAAAAGATAAGCATTTTGAAAAGCTGCCCCAAACCCGCTACCTAGGTGAAAAAGGGATAGACAACGGCTTTGGCTGGACAATTAATGGCTTCATTGAAAATGAGCAGGGCGAACTTCGTGCACAGCACGATCAAGAGCTTGCGTTTTGTAACGGCTGTCACAAAACAGTAGGGTCAACCTTCGACCAAACATTTTCATTTGCACGGAAAGTTCCCGGACAAGCAGGGTGGGGCTATATAGACCTGCGTGAAATTGAAGATGTGCCAAATATTAACGAGGAAAAAGGCGAGTTCCTTTCTTATATGGAGCGCGTGGGCGGTGGCGATGAGTTCCGTCAAAACGGAGAAATGCTGGCTAAGTGGTTTGATGAAAAAGGCATGGTTAAGGCAGAAGAAGTGCAGCGTGCTAGTTCAGTATACGACATCATTACCCCTTCTCCCGAGCGTGCCTATGCGTTAAATAAGGCCTATTTAACGATAGTGAAAGAGCAAAGCTATTTGTTTGGACG